>NZ_JBIBVN010000036.1:0-74239 GCF_043080425.1 Streptomyces sp. NPDC015032
CGTAACGCCTCGCGGCCGATCCGGATCACACGGCCGTGTACGCGGCGCAGGTAGGCGGCGAGTTTGCGGATGGACCAGCGGGTGAAGGGCTGCCCGAGTTTGGTCGGTCGGGTGGTGGCCGTTTGGACGACGAAGTCCTCGTCGTCAGGACTGAGAAGGCGGGGACGGCCTCCCGCCCACTGAGGGTCCAAGCAGGCCAGACCGATCTCGTTGAACCGGTGGATCACGTCCCGGACCGTGTCCTCGTCGGCCTGCACCAACTTCGCGATCACCGGCACCCGGTTCCCACCAGCCGAGGCCAGCAACATCATCGCGCGCCGGTAACGCACCGAACTGGTGCTGCCCCGGCGCACGATCTGCTGCAGCTTCTGCCCCTCCTGGTCAGTCAACCTGCGCACGCGGACAGGCTCAGCCACCACACCCCCAGCGGTCAGATCGGACGTCACCGCTCATCCAACCGCTCGGACACCCAACCCGGCGAACCTACGTGGTCAGAGCACTAGCCCGTCGAAGACGAGGAGGACGCGCCCCTCGTCGAGAAGCCGGTCCAGGACGGGGAGCGGGAGCCCCAGCCCCTCGGTGGTCCACAGGTGTGCGAGGAACGCCGCGAACGTCTGCTGCCGCCATGCCGGTTGCGCGTAGTGCCACAGCTCCACGATGAGGGGGATGCGCCCCGCGAGGCCGACGAGGGACCCGTCGGAACGAAGGCCGCCGGTCAGGGCGAGCGCGAGGTACTGCGCGAGGGTGGACTTGCCGGCCCCCGGGTCGCCGAGGAGCACGACCCGCTGGCGGCCCTCCCGGGCAAGGGCCGCAGGAACCCGTACGGGCGTCCGCGAGTCATACGGTGCCCTCGGCTGTCGTGGCTGATTCCGCAGGAGGCTGTGAGGCGTCCTTCTTCGCCTGTTCGGCGAGGATCTGTCTCACCTGCCAAGCCGGTGCCCGTGTTGCCAGGGCGATGTCACGCCGCGTGGTACGCCGCAGAGCCAGGGCGTGCACCGCGGCGCGCAGGGCCTGTTCGCGTGCGTCGTCGGCGGCCCGGAGCGTCTCCAGCTCCGGTGTCACCGGGATGAGCGTGACCTCGGCGCCCACGCCGACGAGTTCGAGCGCCTGCGCGGCGTTCGCCTCCGTCGCCCCCAGCGTCCGCCCGTGTGCGTACACACCGTGCTCGGCAAGGTGCGTCACCCAGCCCCGGCCGCGCCGGTGGGTCTGGCCCTCGATGGTCTCGCTCACTCCACGCTCCCCAAGCCCTCGATGACCTGCTGGACGAGTGCTTCCGGGACCGGCGTGGGCAGGACGATCTGCCGGTTCCCGATCCGGTACAGCGTGTGCGTGGCGCTGCTGCTGACTGCGGTGACGGTGAGCCCGAGCCGGGAGGCCGCGGTACGGATCCGCAGCAGCGGGCCGCCTTCGACGCCCGCGCGCATTCCCGCAGTGACCTCCTGGGCCTGCATCCACTCCTCCAGGCTCACCACCGGCTTGTGCACGACCTTCGGCGACCACACCCACTGGGAAATGGGGTTGCGCCGCGAGAACCCGGCGCGGCCGGTGCGGTTTGCGCGCCGGTTGTACACCTGATAGCCGCTCAGCTTCGGGTTCGCGAGCAGCCCCTCGACCCTGTTGAAGGTCCACTCGCCCTCGATCGGGTACCGGTCGGGCTCCGCCTTGAGGATCGCGATGATGTCCGCGCCCTTCAGATGCTCCTCACGCCGGAGGCGGCACAGCTCCCGGGCGGCGTCGAACCGGCGCTCGTCGGGGTGCGGAACGAGCTTCTTCTTCGGTCGTATCTCACCGAACCGGCCCTGCCCCCGCACTGGGGCGTCCTCGTCGACCACCGCGACGTAGGGGTAGGGCGGGTAGCCGTGGTTCCATCCGTTGATCGCATGCTGGAACTGGCCGCCCATCGACATCTCGATCACCGTCGCGCGGTAGATCTCTGCCTCAGCCTGCCCGTACCTGCGGGTGCGCAGCTGGCCGGACTCGGTGCCGCCCGTCGGCTCATTGGCGTACACCACCTCTGCCCCGAGGCGTTCCAGCTCATGTTCCACGGTGAGGCTGGTCAGCATGGCGCGCGCCACGCGGTCGGACCGCTCGGCCAGGACGTGCGTGACGCCCATCTGCCCGGCGCGGTCCACGAGGTCCTGGAGGCCGCCGTCCCGGGGCGTCGGCACGCCGAGCCCGTCGTACATCTCTTGTGGTCCCAGGCCCCTCAAGTGCGTGGGAAGCATCCCGCTCTCCACATCCCAGAAGTACGCGATGAACTCTTCACCCGGGTCGAGGCGTTCAGCGGCGAGGACGACCTGCCGCGGGATGGACGAGGCAGGAAGCTGCCGGTCCTTGGTGGAGACACGGCCGAGGAACACCGCGCGGCGGGGACGCGCGTCGGTGTGCCGGTAGTTCGGCAGGTGGCTGAGGTCGATGGGCGGGGCGAACGGGTTGGTCATGACGTTCTTACGGACTCGGAGCGGACAGTGGTCCTCTGGCCGGGGCCCGGTGGCTCCCCCCTGGGGGCGTTCACCGCGCGGCGTGCTCGTTGTGGAGGGCGGCGGCCTTCTTCCACCAGGCCTCGCGCACGTCGGCTTCATCGCCGACTCTCGCGCACTGGCCGCGCTGGTCGCCCATGTCGCCGGCCAACGGCGCGTGCAGGTGCGGGACAGACGGCAGAAGCAGCGCGGCGTAGTCCTGGCCGCCGAGGAAGATGACGTCTGCGTCGTCCAGGCCGAGCCGTGCCGCGTGCCAGCGGATCGCCTCTGGCGTGACGGCCCGCTCGTCCGTGAGGGGGACGTCATAGGGGTGCAGGAGCCGGTCGAGCGGGACGAGGCCGTGGAGCGCGGAGGCGATGAAGATCAGCGCAGGATCGGTCAGGGTGTCCGCAGCACCGCGCAGGGACCGGTGGTAGTCACCGACGTAGAGCTCCCCAGCCGGGTAGCCCGGAAGAGGGTTGCCGTACTCGTTGACGCCCGGGTCCGGCAACTTCTTCTCCCCGCAGGCGAAGGCGCGCAGGTTCCAGCAATCCCGGATGGCGGGAGCCTGGAACCCGTACGCGAGTACCTGGATATTCCGCCTTCGCGTACGGGTTGCTGGCTGAGGGACAGACGTCACCAGGGGTGTCCGGACGGATGGAGCACGGCCCGAAGCCTGTGCTCTTCGGCAGCAGTCGGCGGGTGTCGGTGCCGTGGAGGAACGAGGAAGTTGGTCCCCCAGAGGGCTTCTCTGTCAGTACGGTGAGTTTTTTGATTCCAGAGTCGGTGGAAGCAACTGGGGGGAGTCACTGTGACGGATGATCACGAACAGCAGCCACAATCCGACAGGCGGGACGAGAGCGATGCCCCGTCCCCTCCGCCTCGCCCCTCCAATCCGCCCACGGTGCCACCGCCACCGTCTCGGCCGCCCCACCCACCGCAGCCGCCTGCGACTCCTCCGCTACCGACCCGGCCTCCCACGGCAGGTGCGCCAGCGGGGTCCCCGCGAGCGGTTGCCCGGTGGCTACGGCAAACGCGTGCCCGGTCCCTCACGGCCGCGGGCGTTGCACTGGCCGTGCTGGCGACCCTGCTGTTCGTACTGTGGCCTGGCGCGTCGAAGGGGTCGGACGCTTCCGAGGATGCCAAGCACCGCGTGCCGCCGGCGCAGCAGGGCGCCTCGGCGGCAAAGGCGTTACGCGCCCTACCCGCGGTGCACCTGTCGATGGTGTACGCCCCGACCCAGCGCCAGCCCATGACCCGGGTGAACCTGACAGTCGACAGCACAGGGAAGGCGTCGGGAACCCTCAGTGAACCGGTGGTCGGAAAGTCCACACTCGCATGGTCCGGCGACCAGCTCTACCTGAAGGGCGACTCGTCCTTCTGGGCGCAGCAGGATCCCCAGTACGGCCACGATCTGACCAGCGCCGGCCGCTGGATCAAATCGGAGAAGCGCGACGGCTACTACATGCTCGACAGCTTCGGGGTGAACGCCGGCTCGCTGACGCCGGCCTCGCTCGCCACGCTGGTCCGGCAGGTCACCTCCGACCCCGAGGCGGTCCGCGAGGACGGCGCAACGCTCCGCGGCCGCAAGGCGGTCTCGTATACCACTGGGGGCTGGACGGTCGTCCTTGCCGCCGAGTCGCCCTACCCGGTCCTCGCTATCGGCGGCGAACCCGGCCACGACGACCCCGTCAAACCCGCAGTCTGGCACCCTGCCGGACGCACTGGACCGGTGATGTATCCGGCGGATCACCGTACGACCGCCGTGGTGGCCGACGACAGCAGCCTCAGCAGCTACCTCCTGCTGGAGCCGAAGCCGGCCACCACCGAACAGGTCAACTCCGTCCGCACCACCACCGCCACAGCCGTGGCGACTGCAGTCCCGCCCGCTACGTCGGCCGAGGCGGTCTCCAAAACCATGGGGCCCGCCTTTACCATCACCAACAACAGTGGGTACTTGTGCACGACGAACCCGTGCTCGTACTCCTTCACGGTCACCAACAGCGGAGATCAGGCGGGCGCGGCCACCCTCTATCTATCCCTACCGAGGGTGCCGGACCAGCCCCATCCGCTGGGCACCCTGCAGCCCAAGCAGTCCAAGCAGGTCAACGGAACGCGCCCCAACATCGCGTGGGGCGCCGGCGGACGGACCGTGCGCCACACCGACTACGCCTGGGTGTACTCGACCGCTGAGTACGGCCCCGACCCCAAGATCGGCAGCCGCCTCCACGCCCGCAACCTGCGACCGGGCGACCTCTCATACAGCACCCCTTTGCAGCCCACCGTGGCAGGGCTGCTCGACGCGATGACCAAGGACCGGCCGACGAGCGACACCGAGGCGGGTAGCAATGCGAGGGACGCAATCTATGCGGCCAACAGCCAGGGTGCACTGCCCGACCTGGGGAAGATTATCGACTCCGGCCGTCTGAACAATCCCGAAGACCTGCGCAAGATCCTCCCCACCACCGACAAGGTCGACAACCGGCGCGTGCTCCAGCAGATCGCGCTGCTCCTCCAGTCCGACCCCCACGCGCACGTCACCTGGACCGCCCCGCCCGCCGCCGGAGATACGACACCTCCGACGGACTACCTCTACACCACCACCGAGCAGGGTCAGCAGGTCAAACGTGCCGTCAAGGCGGAAACGGTGCGGAGCCCGGCGGAACTGGGGTCACAGGCACGCCTCGGCGCCGCGCAACTGAACGGCGAGCAGCCGGATTCCGGGGCCGGCGGCGGCCAGAAGGTGCGGTCCGGATACGAACGGGTGCTGCGGCTCGACCTCGAACCGTTCGTGGGCCCGCTGCTGGACCTGGCCACCACGCAGGACCTGGAGCGCTCCCTGTCCACGGGACAGCAGTTCCAGCAGCTGCGGGACAGCCTCTGCGAAGCGAACGGCGGCGGCCCCCGCGTCGACCGCCTCGTCATCGTCAACGGATCCGGCACCCACCAGTGGACCAGCCCGCGCCAGGTCGGCGCAGGCTGCGGTTCCAGCAGGACCCCGGCTTCTCCCAGCGCGTCGAGCAGTGGCACCTACTCCATTCCGGGCGCGAAACCGGACTACGACAAGGGGCTGCTGCTGACACAAGACAACAAGCAGGAGTTCCAGCCGGGAAACACCACCCTCCCGGACGAGAGCGACCAGTCCAACTGCAAATCTGGTGGTCCGAGTTCGGTGTACTATATGCCGCTGGATTCTGAAGGTCGTGCCCAAGGCGTCGTCGCCTGCCTCAGCCCTGGGGGATTCAACTACCTGAACAAGAACGGTAACGAGGAGCTGAACACGTCGCCGACGAACATCGTCGGTACGGGCACTCTTTGGCCTCCCACGACTCCGGGGTTCTGGGACAGTGTGCCGAAGGGGTTCGTTCTCGGAAGCAAGCCCGTCATGAACCGCGGACACCTTCTGGCACGTCAACTCGGCGGCAGCGGCACAGATTTGCGCAACCTGGTGCCTCTGTATCGGAAGGCAAATTCACCGGTGATGTCCGCCCAGGAGCAGAAGATTGCTAACGCGATAGCGGCGGGGAGTACGGTCTATTACTCGACCTTCCCCGTCTACTCCAGTCCTGATAATCCGATCCCGAGGGGTATTACCATGAACGCGCACACGTCGACCGGGGTCAAGATCGTCAACCAAACCATCTTGAACAAACCCTGACGATCGAATGCAAAGGTAGCAGCGGAAGAGAGGATAGGTGCGTATGGAATGGGTTGACCGGATTCTGTCGGCGACCGGGTGGGACGGGATGCCCGGACGGTTGGACTGGGCTGGTGTCGAATCCGCCGTGGGCACCCCTCTGCCGGAGGACTTCAAGGGGTTGTGCCGTTATTTCTCCGGCGGATCCTTCGATGATCACCTCGTCCTGCTCGAGCCCGAGGGTGAGTCGGAGTCCATGGCCGGGAACCACGAGGGCCTTCTCGCCTCGGTGCGGGGGAATCCGGAGAACCGGTCGGTGTACCGGCCGTACGGACTGTTCGGCGACTCTGGTGCGGGCTCGGGAGCGGGACTGCTCCAGTGGGGGTTCTCGTACATCGAGGACGAGTACTACTGGCTGGCAGACGCCCGCACCGATCCGGCGGACTGGCCTGTTATCGCCCGGGAGGATCCACTGGAGGGATTCCACCGGTTTGACATGCCGGCCTCGGAGTTCCTCCACAGCGTCCTTACGGACCCGGGTTTCCGTCCCTTCACGATCGCCCACAAGATCGACCGGCCCTTCTACCGGTCCTGGTGAGATCCGCTGCGTCAGTCGCCCACGGCAGTGGGCGACTGACGTGCCACCTCGGCGCACGACGGAATTGTGTGGCCGCTGCTGTCCGTCGCCTCTCTTCGGACGAGACGTTCCTGATGTCCGGTGCGGCGCATCCGTACAACCGGCTGTGCCACAGTCGATGCTGCGAGGCCTGCTCGTGTAAGTAGCCCGTGCGACGCACGGCGCCGGGAATTCGTTCCCCCGGCGCGATCCCGATGTGGTCGCCGGTGCCAACGGGGTGCTGATCTTCACTACCTTCCTTCTCGCGGACCTCCACCCTGGTGGTCTGGCGGTGCAAGGTCGCAAGGTTCTTCTTCCTGGCCCTCCTCGCGGTGATCGTGTGGCTATGGAACCAGATCCCCGTGTGAGGCCGTGTCTGGGAAAGGAGTAGCTACAGTGCAGTGGCTTGATCGCCTGCAGGAGGCGACGGGTTGACAGGGATCTCCGCGGGAGTACGACTGGGCGGCGGTCGAGGCCGAACTGGGCACGTCATTGCCGACGGACCGGAAGGAGCTTTGGGCCCACTTCAGACCGGGATCGTTCTTCTACTACGTCTTCGCTCTTCGCGACGGCGAGGGCGTCGACTCACTGCTGCATTTCTGGCTGACCGAGGACGCGGATCCGGACGCCTGGACGGTCGTGGTGTGGGACAAGGTGGAATGGCGCCACTACGACATGAGCATTGTCGCCCTTCTGATCCGGGCTCTTACGAAGGGCGACCCGTTCTTTGCCGATCTGATCGCCCCCAAGCTGGATCATCCCGCGTGGAACCCGCGGCTCTAGCCGTATTACACACGTGGCAGGGGCGCGGGGCATAGCAGCGCAGGACGTCGAGGTCGGCGATGCGGACGGTGGACCAGTCGGTCGTGAGCAGTTCTGCGTCCGCCTCCGTGATCCCGAGCCCCCGGAGGGCCAGAGTGACGATGGTACGGCGGCCGACGGTCTCGGGGAGGATTCAGAACACTCTGCGAGGTGCTCGATCCTATGGCTCCTGGGTACGGGTTGGTGGCTGCTGCTCACTTCATCGGGGTAGCTTCGCGGTGCGTTCGGGGTGGGCCGCGGTGATGTACCGCATGGCGGTCTGCGAGGAGATGCCGAACAGGCGCATCAGGTGGAGCGGGTCGTCGACCTCGAACGCCTCATCGCGGATTCGGTCTTGCCGCAGCGTCGGCATCGTGAGTCCGGTGGGCCGGAAGATGTTGGTGAACGTGGTGCCGATGGGCGAGTGAGTGGTGTCTACCGCAGTCCAGCGGTTGATCAGCGGATGCGGGTTGGTGGTCACCGGCCAGCGGCGGTGACGTTCACGAAGCCACGCAGAGGCGCAACGGTAGGTGAGTTCGTCCAGGTAGATGATGTGGCGTTTGCCGGGGCGCCGGACGATGAGGCGCTCACGGGACAGGTCGAGGTCGGTGAGTAGCAGGTGGCGGATGTCGGTGCCGCTGAGCGCATGCACGCAGACCAGCACCATCACGAAGCGCTGGAATTCGTTCCGCGCGTGGCTGAGGACGCCGGCCAGCCGGTCCGAGGGGACGGAAGGCGGGGGCTTGTTGATCCCTGCGAAGACGAGGCCGCGGGTGGGATCGCGGAAGATCGCGCCTTCTTGCCGAAGAGCCCGGAAGACGTTCCGAAGGACGATATGGATCGAGCGGGCCGGCGTCCCCTTGCGGGTGGCGATGGCCTGCTTGATGTCGTCCTGAGTAATCTCGCACAGGCTCTCTATGCCGTTCGCGAGCCACCCCTTGAGGATCGGGGTGAGGACATGCCAGTAGCGGGCGATGCTCCGGTAGGTGCGGCCGGGGTGTTCCCACTTGCCCTCTCCGCGCACGGCCTTGATCCAGACCGAGAGTTCCTGTGCGATTGTCGCGGGCAGTGCGGCGAGCTCGGCCTCCAAACGCTTCTGCTGTGCATCCCGGCGAAACTCGGTATCCGGGATCAGCAGGCCTCGGGCTTCCAGGAACTGCGTGACCCGCCGCCCGCTGAACTGCAGGGGACGGTTGTCGACCAGGGCCCGGATGTCGGACTCCAGCAGCGGGGCATCGGCCCCGAGCCAGGACACCAAGACGGCCAAGGTGCGCCGAGTTTTGGTGGCAACGAACTTGGACCACATCTCCCGCTTCATCACGCTGTCGAGGTCGGCGAGCAGCAGCTGGGCCGAGTCCGTGGGCGTCGGCAGATCCTGCCGTTCCAACTCGACCACCGAGCTCCACTCTCGTCGGAGCTCGAACAGCCTCTCCTGCCCAGGGACCATCAGGTGCTCGGAGACAGGGCGGCGCGAAGTAGGCGGGGGCACCTCCGAGTGACGCAGGCTTGCAGGTGCGGGGACCGGTGAACCGAGCCACAACTGCGTTCCGTACTGGGTGATGTCCCCTGGGCCCTGGATGGCTACGTGCCATCGGCATCCCCGACAGTGTCCGTCAGCGAGCGGCAGGTCAACGCGGCGACAGCGGTCACACGCTCCCTTAGAAGCAGAGCTGCTTCCACTCTTCCGAGCGAAGGACGAGCAGGGCTCGCAGGTAGCCTTCATCTTCGCCGCGAACCAAGAGCCGCACTGCTGGCACGACCTCGGTGTCATCGCCCGGGGCGCCCAGACACGGCGCGTGGTCTGTGACGTCCGTGACCGCAGGCGGCGCTCAGGTTCGCGCGGCTCTGGCAGGAGCCTGAGCATCTCCGCCCGCAGCAGGATCGCCCTGACGGACCGGCCGTAGTTGGGGATGTCGTCAAGCACCAGCTCATCGACGATGTCGTCGCCGTCCGCGTCGCGCACGGCGAGCGCGAGGCGCAGCATCTCGTGCAGCTTGCGCTGCATGGCTTTGCTGATGCCGGTGTCCGCGGCGAACGCGGCGGTGTGCTCGACGACCTCGCCGTAACCGGCGAGCGGCCTCTGCAGAATGCGCCGGCAGACGTCGATGGACAGCGTCCGGCGGACCGGGAAGAGCGGTAGCTGCCCCGGGACAGCGGGCGGGAGGACCGCAGAGTCGTCCCGCGTCGGGCCCGCGGCCGCGCGCAGGTGCTCCACCCAGTGGAGCCGCTCGCGCTGGTCGACACCGGTGCGGCCGGTGCGCCTGCCGTACTTCTTCAGAGGTTGGGCGTGGGTGGGCGCGAGACCGTAGTAGAGGAACATCAGCTGGCGGCTACGCGGGCCGGCACCGTCCGGGTCTGTGACCCACGCGACGTCGGTGTCGAGCCGAACAGCGTGCAGGCATGCCCGGCACAACCGGTCGGAGTTGAGGTATCCGGTGTGATGGCAGCGCAGACATACGCTCTGCTCAGGATGCTTCTTCCGCCATCCTGAGCACCCCTGGCACACGCTTAGGCCGAGCGTCCCCCAGCCCTTGCAGTCCGGGCACTGAGCGGGGTGCGATGGTGCCCGCATTTGTCAGTTCGGCGGCAGTGTGCGACGGCTGCCCTGCCGACGAGGCGTCGGCCGCACCGGGCCCCCGTCGGAGCCTTCGGCTCCCACGGCCTTCTGCAGCACTTCGCTCTCTCCCGCAGTGGCCTCCAGTGGCTCGGCCTGGAGCAGATCGCCGACCGTGCAGTTCAGCACCGAACAGATCTTGTCCAGGTCGTCGAGCCGCACCGTGACCGGTGTGCCGCTCCACATCGCGGCGACCTTGCTCAGCGACGGCGTGAACCCGACCGTCTTGAACGCCTCCAGCAACTCGGTGGGACGCCACAGGTCCTGCTGAGCGGCCACCATCCTCAGATTCCACTTCACCGAAGGTTCCCCTTGTCCATCACCAGGCGCTGGGCCGCCCGCGAGCTTGCTGCAACATTGGCATGCTCGGGGTCGGCCTGTGCAGTCGCCATGTACCGAAGAGTCGTGGTGGCCCAGTGGTGGCCCAAAACGCGCTGGACTTCCCACAGCGTCATGCCGCGCTCGTAGTTGTGGGTCGCGCAGGCATGCCGCAGGAGGTGCGGGAAGAGGTCGGTGACCGGGCCGGTCAGGTAGCTCGCGGCCGCCGCGTGGAGCTGGCGGCGGAACGTCGAGGGTGTGATTGCCGGCGCGATCGGCAGGTTCAGTGCAGCTATCGCCTTGGGCTTGCGCCCGGACGGCCACAGGGGCGCCGACGGATGATCGGCGTCGTCACCGAACTCCGCCCGAACCTCCTCGATGTACCACCAGAGCAGCTCGCGACCCTCGCGAAACATGTACGCCTCGCGAGGCCGCGGTCCCGAACCACGAGCGCCCTTGCCCTGGACGACGAACCGGCCCCACTGGCCATGCTCCCAGTGGACATCGCCAATCGTCACCGGGCACAGTTCGGCAGCCCGTACACCGGAGACATACGCGATCTTCGTCATGACGTAGTCACGGCAGGCCACGGCGTACTTCCGGGCACACGGCAACTGCTCCCGCCAGCGAGCGAAGAACTCCTTCATCGCCGTCTGCGACGGTGGGATCCGGAGCCCGAAGTCCCCACGGTGAACCGGCCTGTTGAACGGATCGACCGGTGACCCCACCGTCGCCCCGAACCGCATCATGATCTCGTGGGCGTAGCGCTGTTCGAGGAAGGCGAAGAACGCGTCGATGTGGTTGAGCTTCTGCCGGTGCGTGTGGTGCGCGCGCTTCCCTGGGCCGGCGAAGTACTTGTCGACCTCGCGCGGTGTCAGGTGCCACGGCACGGTGCCGTAGAAGTCGCAGACCTCGATGACCGGCTTGATCAACTGGTCGATCGTCGACGGGGCCAGTCCAGCTGAGTCCCGAGCCCACTGGTACTCGGTGAGCGCGTCGGCGAAGAAGCTCTCCTCGTCTTGGACGGACATCCGTGCCTGTCGGCGCCGCTGGAGGGTGACGACATCTGCCAAACCGGTCTCGATCGGACCTGAGCCCTCCTCCGTAGCACGGGGCGACAGCACGAGGGTGAGGGTGCGACCTTCGGAATCTGACACAAGCCCAGAGATTACCGCAGCACCAACGAACTT
The DNA here is from genome assembly GCF_043080425.1 of Streptomyces sp. NPDC015032. Lineage (NCBI taxonomy): Bacteria > Bacillati > Actinomycetota > Actinomycetes > Kitasatosporales > Streptomycetaceae > Streptomyces > Streptomyces sp. NPDC015032. Next base: position 11,636 of record NZ_JBIBVN010000036.1, read on the forward strand.
CCCTCAGTTACTCGCAAATTCCTGGAGATCGCTAAATGAGGGCTACGTACGCCGCTGACCTGCTGACGAGCGCGTTTACGACCCTCGAAGGCCCTCGGCGAACCTGCACGCCATCCACTAATGACCACGACGCGCCGCCGGCGGACGTCGATGTTCCCGCGCTGCCGGGCGTAGAGCCGCCCGGCCTCCGTGAGGTAGAGAGGGCGGCCCGTCTCCTCCCACGTCGCCTGGCCCTTGTCGTACGGCTCGGGCCGGATGGCGGCGTAGCCGCTCGCGGCGATCTTCCGCAGGGTGGAGCCGCGGAACCACGTCTCGCCGGCACGGCAGGCCGGGTCGTCCCGGCCGGGGACGTTCTGGTCCGGGCGCCGCGCGGCGGTGAGCACTGCCTCGTGCTGCCGGCCGGGCAACTTCGGCAGGATGCCCGAGGCGTCCGCCAGCGCACTGCGGCCCGGGTTCTCTTTCCGCCAGGCGTCGAGGGCCGTCCAGCCGGCCTCGGTCATCCAGTGGGTATCGCCGTCGGCGGTGTGCGGGACGACCAGGCCGTCGGACATCAGCCTGGCGAGTGCTGCGGGGTGCCCGGCAACAAGGCCGTCGTCGTTGGCGTCGAGAATCTTCGCGCCGGTAGGGCTGAGGCCGTGGCTCATCTGGGAGTTCCTTCGTTTCTCTGGGTAAACAGTGAGGGTGAAGGCGTCCCGTGCCGCGGAGCTGGAAGAGCGGGCCCTGCGAGCCGGAGCCGCGTGCGATGCGGGCCGATGGTTCGCGCGTACTTGTGGCAGCCGCCGTGGTGCAGCGCCGCTGCCCCGACCTCCTCGAGCGCCCGAGCGAGCCAGCGCGTGCCGTCTTCCTCGGCTCGGCGGGCGGTGGCTCCGAGTGCGATGAGGCGCCGTTCGACTGCCGCGTGGCCGGTCTCGTTTCGGCGGACCTTGACTGCGGCGCGGTCGTTCAGCACGGTGGCGTCAGGCAGTACGACCAGACGCCGGGCGCGGGTACGGCCGAGATAGGCGAAGCCCTGGCTGTGGCCGTAGACGTGGCCGATGTGTCCCGGCATCACGTACGACGGGCCGTCGGCCGTGATCCTGACCCGCGGGACGGGATCAGCGTGCGCGACGATCCCTCGGATTCCCTTGGTGGCGGCGTCCTGGAATGCCCTCGCGCAGGCCCAGGATTCGCCGTTCGAAGCCACGGAGTCCAAAAGACACATACGTGAGAGCTCAAGCGATTCCTTCAGCGGCGTCAGGTCCGGGAACACGTTGAGGACGGCGGTGTTCATCGGGACCCCGAGGGCGAGCACCCCGACCAGACGGCCGCCTTCGGGCTCGCCGGGCCCGGGGGGCTGATCGACGCGCTGGAGACCGTAGGCGAGCCGCACGACCGGCCAGCTCGCGCTGTAGTGATGAGCGACCGTGAAGCGCTTCGCCGGGGCCTCCGGGATCCGGACGACACGGTGGGCCTCCGGGTCGAAGCCACCGTCCCGGGTCCGTCTCCACGTCGGCAGCCGGTGGTTCCAGCGCTGGCACCAGGCATCGGCCCCTGGCTGCTGCAGTTCGAGTTGCTCGGCGAGGATCATGCGACCCTCTCCAAGGTTCGCCCTTCGCGGCCGGCCTTCTGGTTCTGGAGGCGTCGGCGATGCCTGGCCGGGGTCAGCGGGCGGGGCTCGGCGAGGATGAAGTCGCCCCATTCCCCGTACGGGCCTCCCGGTCGCGTCCTTCCAGGAGTCTCCAGCGGCTCACGCATCACGCCACCTCCTTGCTGCGCTTGCCCGCCGGCTTCGCCGCGGCGAGGGCCTGCTGCTCGACGTGGCGCGCCGCGATGTACAGGCCCTCACGGTTCAGGTGCCGCGAGTAGCTGGAGTCCAGGTAGAGCACCGGCACGTCGCCGGCGGCCTTCAGCAGCGCCGGGTGCAGCAGGTGCTTGATCGGGCCCGAGCCGCCGCCGTAGACGTAGACGACTTCAGTCGTCGCGCCGGCCTGGGAGAGGACGTCGCCGAAAGAGGAGACGATCTCGTCGACCAGATAGATCGCCTCGTCCTCGACGAAGCCGGCGGCGCGCTGGTGACGGTTCTTCACCAGCACCGACGGCTCCGCGTGGAGGAAGTCCGCCAGCTGCTTTCGCGAGGAGAACTGCAGCGTGGAGTCCGATTCGCTCATGCGCTCCATGGCGTTCATGAGCGCGGAGCCGTAGCCCTCGTCGAGGGTGTCGGCCGCCTCGGGGTTGAACCGCCCGTCGGTGAAGACCGGGAAGTTCACGGTGCCCTCGCCGACGTCGACGCCGATGGTGTTCTGCACCGCCACCAGGTCGGAGGCGGAAACGCCTTCCACGATGGACGCGTCGCGGGCGCGCAGGTCATCGAGCAGCGCCTGGGCGAGCGGCTCGCCCTTGTCGGTGATGGCGAACTGCGCGGACGCGCCCTCGGCCATCACCTGGACGTCGACGAACTGCAGGCGCACCGATACCGGGGTGCTGAAGTTCTTGATCGTCACCAGGTGCACCGTCGGGTCCGCGCTGCCGAGCAGGCCGATGAACTCGGCGGCGTAGGCGTGGCGGCGCGCGACGAACTCGGAGATGGGCAGCGCCAGGCCTGCGCGCACCAGCACCCGCAGCTCGCGATCGGGCAGCGCGCCGTGCTCCTTCACGTAGTCGCGCAGGGCCTTCGCGGCGAAGACGCCCAGGACCAGGACCTTGCTCAGCTCCTGATCGGCCTTGGAGTGCTTGCCCAGCACCTCGAACTCGGTGAACTTCGAGCCGCGCACGGAGAGCGCCGCCCGGCCGAAGATGCGGCGGTCCGACGCCGCCACCAGGGGAGTGGTGAGCGAGCAGTCGATCTGGTTGTAAAAGTCGCCCGCCAGCACGGAGGCCGCGTCCGCGTCGGGGAGCGGAACCTTCGGCGAGGTGCGGGAGGTGGAGACGACCGCGCTGGGCAGATCGATCTCGTCGAAAGTGCCCTGCTGCGTGTTCTGGATGACGCCCTTGACGTAGCCGTTGCCGACGTCGATGCCGCCGGTGAGCGTGATGATGTCGTTGCTGTTCGTGCTCATGAATTCGATCCCTCGGTGTCTGTGTTGTCTGCCTGGAAAGTGGTGATTACCGCGTCACTCAGCGCCGAGTGCTCGCCATGATTTCGTCGATGGATGCCTGCGCCGGCGGCGCGCTGGGCGCGGGCGCTGCGAACTCCTCGGCCGGTGCGGGAACCGGCTCCGGGCTGGCCTTCTGCGCTGGGGCCGGAGCCGCCTCCTCGACGACGGACACAGCCTCGGCGACGACCGGGGCCTGAGGCTGCGCCTGTGCGGCGGACCCGGGAAGCGCAGTGACCGTCTCCTCGTCCTCGCGCGGCTCTGTGCTCTCCAGCGGCGGCCGGCCGCGGCGCGGCAGCTGGACCACGGGCTTGTAGAAGACGTCGACGAAGCCGTCGCGCTCGATGGACTCCCGGATGAGCAGTCGAATCGACTGCGAGATGTCCGCCTGCTCATTGAGCCACTCGTTCACCGAGGTGTCGGCGGCGGGCACGGTCCAGCGGACCTTGCGAGGCTCACCGGACCGACCGGCCATTGCACTCACCTCTCCCCGGCACTCGCTCCTGCTCTCGATCCGGGCGTTCGCCGGATGTCTTTCGCTCTGCCATATGGACTCACCATCCTTCGCGTTTCCTCTCGAATGCGAATCAATGCGAGTCCACTCTAGTGTCCCTATCGAGTCCTATGCAAATCCCATTCGATACGCGGGAGAGGTGCCATTCGAGTACCTATCGAGTACCGGCAGGGACACCTGCGAGACACCGCAGCACCCCTACGCGGGGCGACCGCGCGCAGGCCGTCGATGTCGTGCACCTCTGCACCCCACCTGCGACGCCACGGGTGCTCACGAGGGACGCCTACGCGACACCTGCCGTACCGGCAGCGAGCCATGGAAGTCGCATTGGAGTACCTACGGCGTCCCCTCGGTGTCCCGGCTGTGTCTCCCGAAAGACGCCACCCGACACCCCTGCACAGAGGAGTCCACCCGGAGTGCCGAGCGCGACGCCGGAAGAGCACAACCGGAGCGCGTGTGAGACACAAGAGAGACACGCGCGGGACTCTGAGGGCTGCACCTGCACCAGTCGGCGTCTTATCGGCGTCCCGGTCGCGTCTCAGGGGCGTCCCGGCGAGTCACCACTGAGACGCGGTGGAGACGCCGTTTCACGGCTGTCTCGTGGGGCCGGGAAGCCTGATGGTGCCCTTTGCTGAAGCCCGCCGGCGGGCACGGCGAACCAGTCACAGACCGCCGGCGGAGCAATGCTGCTGGTTGCCAGCTCCTAGCGAGTGAAGCCGATCGACTGATCGCAGGTGCCGGGGTGGTCCTCGACGAGCAGGCACGCTTCAGAGACGACGACCTTCTGGCACCCCGGCGCGATCCGCAGCTCCCGTCTGTCCTCGTCGTCCCAGAACAGCCACCACAGTACGAGCCCGGAGGACTCGTACTGCATCTGCGCACACACTGTGTGCTGCACATCGGGCCCGTGTGCACCGAAGTCGCAACCAAGCGGCTCGGCATCGGCCTCGAAGTCCGCGCCGGGCAATGCGTTCAGGGCGCGCACCTCGTCGTCCGTCAGCACCACTTCCGCTGAGCAAGGCATGGGCATGAGGTCCTCCGACTTAAATTGAGTGACAGGGTCACTCTTCAGGCCCGGCAGACACCGAAAACGTCAATAAATCCTGGAAGTGTCATGGTGACCTGCGTCACAGTGATTTGTGAGGCTTCCGGGAGGGTTGCCTTAGCTGGCGCAGCCAGCACAGCGCGATGGTGCAAGGCCTGCGCAGCCGACCGCGGCGAGCGGTGGAGCAGAGCGTTATCCACAGCCTGAGCGACGGTGTCGCAGGAGGACGTATCCGCTGCGCGGCGAGGGCTGTGCCGCCTGCGGCAGCAGGGAGACGGACCGGGGCTGCGCCCCAACAAGCACAGACCCGTACCCCCGTCATCGCTCGTGCCTCACGAGGACGGATCAGCGTGGGGGTACGGCCGTATCACGGACGTCGAATCAGCAGTACGACCAAAAGGTGCAATGACCAGGCGAAACAGCCAGCCCCGTACCCCCGCTGCGCGGAAAAGGGGGAGGGGTACGGGTCAAGAGGGTACGGACTGTTTCCCCTGATGTTCCAGGCTTCCGCTAACGCTCCAGCTGTGGAACAGCGAGATGACGACAAGGAAGCAAAGGGCATAAGGGAACCTGATAACACGTGTCCTCCGGACCCTCGCTCCGCTCGGCCTCTCCGCTGCGCTCCGAGGACGTGTTAGTCGGCATAGCCGACGGGTTCCACCGCTCGCAGGCTCGCTGGTCCGTCGGTCGCTGGCGCTCCCTCCGGCTATGCCCAGCGCTGTGCTTGAGAGACGAAACCCCACCACTGCCCCGCTGCAGTCGTCCACAGATGTGGCCAGCAGCGAAAGGGTGCAGCAGTGGTGGATCGCCCGGCGCTGCGCGCCCGGCTCGGGCGAGGAGCGACGACCCGGCCGACGGCTCGCTGCGCGATCCATCCAGGGGCGGATCACGCTGGTGAGATCCTCCGGGTCGTCAAGCCAGCGGAGCTGGCACGGGCGCTCCGTCGAACATCGAGATCACACGGACCCCGCGGGGTCCGCACTCGATGGTCGCCACCCGCACCCGAGACCACGAAGAGGCATCGCCATGACGCAGTCCCAGTCCGAACTCTCGCCCTACGACACCGGAGCCCGGTGCGAGCCGAAGTTGTGGCAGCCCGACAGCGAAGCCGTCGCCGCGGTGATGCGTTCCGGCGAGGCCGAGGACATCGGCAACGTCGACTTCACCAACGAAGAGGACTGCACGGTCGTCACCGCGCACGTCTCCCGCGGCGACGACGGGATGTACACCGTCCACCTCATGCCGATGTGCGGCGACGACGAGATCCGCGTCGAGTTCCACGGCGAGAAGGGCCTGGCCGTGATCGAACCCGGTACGAGCCGTCTCGCATGAGCCGGCTGCATGAGGGTCGCTGCGCCTGCCCCGACGCCGCGGGCACGCATCTCGGATCCAGCCTTGAAAGCCCCGGAGCCACGAGAGGAGGAGGCTCGAATGATTCCTGAAATGATTCCCGGATCGTTCTCGCACGTCGTCCTCGTGACCGGTTCCCGCAGCTGGAACGACGAGCAGGGCATGCGTGACGCGTTCAACGACGCCTGGCGCGGCTGGGGAGTCGAGAGCGTCACCCGACCGGTGCTCCTCTCGGGGCACTGCCCCGAGGGTGCCGACGCCATGGCCGAGCGGCTGTGGCGGTCCGCCGGCTTCGAGGTCGTCGCCTTCCCCGCCTCCTGGTCGGCCCACGGGAGGGCGGCCGGCTTCCGGCGCAACCAGGAGATGGTCGACGCGGCGCAGGTGTTCCGCGACGCCGGGGCTCAGGTGCTGTGCGCGGCCTTCCTCGACCTCTGCCGGAAGCCCGAGTGCACGCAGCGAGGCCGGGAGCAGCTCATGCCGCACACGCCGGGGCACTTCTCGCACGGCGCCGTCCACTGCCGTGATCGCGCGCGAGCCGCGGGGATCGAGACGGTCACCGTGATCCATCCGTCGCTGCCGCCGTTCTGAAGACGCGCGAAGGGCCCTGCAGCATGCTGCGGGGCCCTTCAGGGGTTGATGGGAGGAGCCGGCCGGGAGGCGAGCACCGGGGTCGACGGGCGCTACTTGCTCCGATCGATGTCGTGGGCCTCGTCGTAGGCCTTCATGACCGCCTTCGGGATGCGCCCCCGCTCCGCGAAGTCGAAGCCTTTCCCCTTGGCCCACTCGCGGATCTTGTCGCGCTCCTCGGGAGTCGTCTCGGGCACGACTCGCTTCTTGACCGGCGATGTCTTCCCGGCTTTCCGGCCGACCTTCAGATACGGCTTCAGCGCCTCCTCGAGCTTCTTCTGCTCCTCGGCGGTGAGGTCGATCTCGTACCAGGTGTCGCCCAAGCCGAACGTCGCCGTAGCCGCATCCGGCTTACCACTGAGATCTGACTCGACAATGCTTCGAATGGCCATACCAGTGAGAGTAACCGATTCGCAAGGGCCTTGGAAAGTCTGTCGAGGCCATTCGGGATAAGTACATCCTGTGGATCTCGAATGAGCCCCAGAAGCACTGCTAAACGAGCAGAAGAGGTGAATGCCACTGCTAAAATCACAGCATCATGAGGGGCATTGCGCACCCCTTTCTCCACCGACCACAAAACCCGATCGAGAGGTCCCGCCATGTCCACGCTCCACACCGTCGACAACCATTCGCTCGCCGACGAGGACACCGACCTCTTCGAGCTGCTGTGCCAGCGCCGCGGCTGGTCGGATCAGTACCTGAAGGAGATCGAGTCCGCCGAGCACGACGAGCTCCTGGACCTGGCCGAGATGGTCGAGGCCCTCCACGACGCCCGGACCACGGGCGAGAAGATCACCATCGCCCCCGACTTCGACATGGACGGCATCTCCTCCGGCGTCCTCGGCTGCGCCGGCCTGGCCGAGCTCGGCTTCGACGTCGAGCTGCACCTGCCCGACTACCGCCGCGGCCACGAGCTCGCTCCCGAGGACATCGCCGAGATCCACGCCAAGTGTCCCGACACCCGCGTCCTGCTCACCTGCGACGGGGGAGTGAACTCCCATCGCGGCATCGCCGCCGCTCGCGCCCTGGGCTGGAAGACGCTGGTGACCGACCACCACGAGGAGCTGGCTCCGGGCTCGACCGCGGACATCACCGTCGACCCGTGCCGGATCGACGAGACCTACGCCCACACCGGGATCTGCGGTGCCCACGTGCTCTACCAGGTGATCGAGGCCTACGCCCGCGTGCACCGGCCCGAAAAGCTCTGGGAGATCCGCCTGCTGCGCCTGTTCGCCGGCCTCGGCACCGTCTCCGACGTCATGCCCGTGCTGTACGAGAACCGCCAGCTGGTGCGCGACGCGATCTCGATCGCCCGCCTGCTGCGCGTCGCCGCGCCGAAGACGATCCCCAATCCCTGGGGCGGCTTCGACGCCGACCCCGATGCGATCGACGTCGAGCAGTCGATCCTGATGCAGCTGTTGCGCACCGAGCCGCATCACCCGGTCTTCCTCCGGGCCTTCGAGGGATTCGCGATCGTGCTCAAGGCCTTTGCCCAGGTCGGCAAGGTCCGCGATGTGGACGACCTCGACGAGGGCTTCTTCGGCTTCTACCTCGCTCCGGCTATGAACAGCCCGCGGCGCACCGGGGCCTCGCTTCAGCCGTGCTTCCAGGTGTTCACGGCCGACGGTGCCGACGCCAAGCTCAAGGCCGCCCACCAGGTGATCGAGAACAACGAGCTGCGCAAGCAGCTGGTCATCGAGCACATGGCTGAACTCGCCGCCGGAGACCAGCCGCTGGTCCCATGGGTGTACTTCTCGGACGCCTACCCGGGCATGTACGGCCTGCTGGCCAACCAGATGATGGAGCGCAACGGCCACCCGGTAGTCGTGATGAACCGTCCCGCCGGCCCCGACGACTTCGTCAGCGGCTCGGGCCGCGCGCCGGGATGGTTCGACATCATCACCAGCCTGGAGCCGCACGACGGGCTCAGCGCCATCGGCCACCAGCAGGCCTGCGGCGTCCGCGTCGCGAAGGCCGAGAAGCTGGGCGACCTCGTCGCGGTGCTGCGGGAGGCGACCCAGGCCGCGCTGCTCGCCGTCGGCGGCGACGGTCCGAACGGCGACCTCGTGCTCGGCCCGGACGCCGACTGCGACGCCGGCCTCGAGGACCTGGAGCCGCTGTTCGAGCTGGTGCGCCGGACCGAGGGGCTCAAGCCCTTCGGCCACGGCTTCACCGCGCCGGTCGTCGAGATCGCGATCGAGCCCCTGGGGCTGCGCGTTGACCGGATCGGCTCGGAGAAGCAGCACCTGCGCCTGGTCACCCGGTCCGGCCTGTCCTGCCTGTGGTGGAACGTCGCCGAGGAGAAGTTCGGCATGCTCCAGGGCTTCGTGCGGCGCGCAAGCCGCACCGAGCTGGGCACGCTGCGCTTCACGGCCTCGCTGCAGCTGAACACCTTCCGCGGCGACACCCGAGTCCAGGCCGTCATCAACGAGCAGCTCACCGCGATCGCGTGAGACTCAAGAAGGGGGGAGCCATGACGGCGTCGCCGATCGCTTCGCGGCTGCTCAGCACCGCCTGGTGCGCCCTCGTGCCGCTCGCCGTCGTCGCGGCGTACCTCGGCCTCGGCACCGTCGCAGTCCGGTGCATCGGGGAGCCGATCGCCGCGACAGCCGTCCTGGGCGCGCTCGTCGTCGCCCTGGTCGGCTCTGTGAGGACGCTGCGTCCCCGATGGCTCGCGCATGCGCCGGCCCCGCGGCTGAAGGGGGAGACCCCGGGATTCGGGTGGGCCGTCCTGGGCTGCGCGGCACTGGCCTTCCTCGCCGGCCAGTCGCTGGCCCTGTGGATCTACGTCGCGGCCGGGTCCGCCGGCTTCGACGCGTCGAACCAGACACGGCACGCGGCCGGGGCGGCGGCGACCCTCCTGCTCACCCTGGTCGCGGCCCCGGCGGGGGAGGAGTTCCTGTTCCGAGGGCTGGTCTACCCGATGCTGCGCAGGCGGGCGGGCGTCCTGGTCTCGACGCTGGCCACGGCGGTGGTGTTCGGCCTGCTGCACGGCAACGCCGTGCAGTTCGCCTCGACCCTGCCGCTGGCGGTGCTGCTGGCCCTGCTCTACGAGAGGACCCGCGCGCTGTGGCCCTGCGTGCTCCTGCACCTGGGCTTCAACCTGGCGGCGACCTTCGTCCCGGCGCAGACTCTCGGCGCTCTGGCGAACCCCGTCTCCGCGGCGTTCCTGTGCCTGGCCTTCGCCGGGTGCGCCGTGGGGCTCCACCGGCAGTTCGCTGGCGGGGCCGCGCTCGGCGCTGCCCAGGACGCGGGGGACGAGCCCGCGATGCAGTGAGCGAGGTCCTCAGCCTCTTCTGAAGGACGACGGTGCCCTCCGTCCGGACACGCTCGACATCAGCCGTGCGAAGATCCGTCTGGACCTCGACACCGGTGAGAAGCCGACCTTCGAGCGCGACCACACGCACGTCTTCGTCGTCTCCGACATGGGCGTCACCGCCGAGCAGGCCCGTGATCGCGTGAACGCGAGGCTGCGTCGGTTCTTCGATCGGGCCGAGGCCGTCCACGGCTTCCGCGAGATCACGATGCAGAAGCGTCAGAGCAAGAACCCGCTCAACCTCAACACCACGATTTCCTACGAGATCCTCTACGTCGTCGAGTCCGACGAGCGATCCCGTAGCCGCAGTCCCGAGTCCCCCAATGCGGGATACCAGCGAGGTTGGAGCAGGGTCGCCCCCTAGGGGATCCGCGCCGTCCACGCCTCGCACTCATCAGCACATGCAAAGAGGCCGGAGAGTTCCCTTCCCACGGGGATGCTCTCCGGCCTCTCTGTTTTCACGTTCCAGTGCAACATCGATCACCTGTGGTCAACGATAGCAGCTGTCGTGGATCACTCGCAATGACCAGCGAATGCCATTCGGGCTCCTTTCGAGTCGAGCGGAGCCTCGCCAAAGCTGCTGCTCGGACAGGGCCTCGACGCGACCTGAGGACGCGCAGGCCGAGGGCCGCGAGGCGATTCGGCGGGGACTTTCGCCTCGACCCGGTCGCCAGGGGAGCGGGCCCGGACTCTGAGCGCCTGGGTGTACCACCAGACGTGGTACACCTCCGAAAACCATGTCTGACCTGGGCAAACACCTGTACCGGGAAGGTCTGCCCCGCGCCGGGTGTACCACGTGGGAAAGGCGACGTGGTACGACGTTTTGCCTGGTCAACCAGCGTTTCTGGTCCGTGTACCACGAGTACCACGTTTTTTTGACCGTTTACATAGGGGACGCGTTCAGGGACGATCCGGCCGACTCCGGCCTTGGCTGGGCAGTCTGCTCTCTTGTCCCCCCTGCGCGTGTATCTAGTCTCTATTTCCTGGTACAAGTGGTACAGGGGGTATGTAAACCTTGCCTGACCTGGGCAAGCACCTGTACCACCTAGAAAAGGCCACGTGGTACACCCCGATCTCGAAGTCCCTGAATTCCTGCTCTGACCTGGGGAAACAGGTGTACCACGTCAAGTGGTACAAGCTCCAATACCCCCAGGGGGTATGTTGCGGTCGGGAGTCCCTGGGGGCGTCCGGTCGACGCCCTGGCGGCTACTGGGCCGGTCGGTCGGAAGAACTCCTCCGAGCCCTGACCGCAGGGCCGGGCGGCTCACGCCGCCCGCGGGTGCGTGGTCGAGCACGAGAAGCCAGTGGCTCCGGGGGCATACGCCCTCGGAGCCACTGGTTCTCGCATCTCATCCAGTCTCGCGGGGCGTGCGGCGCGGTCGTGGCGGTCGCGCGCGCGTCCCCCTCGGTTCCTCTCGATGGACCATTCGGGCCTCTCCCGAGCGTCGTTCAGGACCTCGGTCGATCCTCTTGTCGACTGGCAATCGAATCATTGCGAAAGGATACTCGGATGGCATAGGATCAAGATCACGTTCCATTCGATTGCGAGTCCAATCGGCTTCCCACTCATCGCCGGCAGGAACTCGATCACGATCGAGAAAGCAGCAACATGACGCCTCCTGATGCCCCCACATCCGCACCTGCCGCCGGCTCGAACGCCGGACCGCGCACGAACCCCGCCGCCGACCTCCTGCCCGGCATCACGGGGTACTTCTCGGGCCGCGACGACATGGCTCCGCAGAACGAGATCATCACCTACGTCACCGCGGCCTACCTCGACCACCTCGACCTAGCCGACCTTCCGACGCCCCGCGTCCTGGAGAAGCAGCTGCTGGCGATCGTCAACGCGGTGTGCAAGAGCGAGAACTTCAAGGCCTCCACCGCCACCGAGAAGCTGCCGATGCTGCGGTGCCTGACGTACTGGCAGGTCGCGCAGATCCTGCTGCGCCTGCACCACGTCATCCGCATCGCACCCAACGCCAAGGACACGGACCGCGAGTACGACCTGCTGGCGCAGTACCAGGCCGACGGCCGTGCGCGGGGGACCTACACCACCAGCGAGGACGACATCCGCACCACGGCGCGCATGTACAACACCCAGCTGACCCTCAAGGAGTTCGCCGAAGTCCTGGCGGTCCTGCGCGAGGACAGCCCGCGCCGGCACCAGAGCACGAACCGCGACTTCATCGCCGCGCGCAACGGCATCGTCTTCTACGGCACAGAGCCCCTGGACGTCACGATCTTCGGCACGGACTTCCACTTCGAGCCCAAGCGGGTCCACCCCTTCGACCCCGCCATCGTGCTACTGACCAAGAACGACGTCGACTACGTGGACGACGCCCCCCAGCAGGTCATCCCTCACCCCGCGGACGGGGACTGGGAGGTCGTCGCCTGGATCGAGGAGCTCTTCGACCAGCCCGGCGACGAAGGCCTCGCCGACCTGATCTGGGAGATCATCGGGGCGATCGTCCGACCGCACGTGCGCTGGGGCAAGACCGCCTGGTTCTACTCCGAGCAGGGCAACAACGGCAAGGGCACGCTCTGCGCGCTCATGCGCAACCTCGTCGGCAGCGGCGCTCACACCTCGATCCCGCTCTCGGACTTCGGCAAGGACTTCGCGCTCGAACCGCTGGTGCGCGCCAACGCGATCATCGTGGACGAGAACGACGTCGGCACCTTCATCGACAAGGCGGCCAACCTGAAGGCGATCGTCACCAACGACGTCATCCAGATCAACCGCAAGTACCGGATGCCGATCGCCTACCAGTTCTTCGGCTTCATGGTCCAGTGCTTGAACGAGTTCCCGCGCGTGAAGGACAAGTCCGAGTCGTTCTACCGCCGGCAGCTCTTCGTGCCCTTCACCAAGAGCTTCACCGGGGCCGAGAAGAAGTACATCAAGGACGACTACCTCCAGCGCCGCGAGGTCCTGGAGTACGTCTTCTGGTACGCGATCAACCGCGCCGGCGCGGCGTCTCCCGGTGACTACTACCAGCTCTCCGAGCCGGTGGCGACCAAGGCGGTCCTGGCCGAGTACAAGGAGGCCAACGACCCCGTTCGTGCCTTCTGGGAGGAGTTCCGCGGCCGGCTGGTCTGGGACCTGGCACCGTTCACGTTCCTCTACGACCTGTACAAGGCCTGGTTCGCCGACGTCTCGCCGTCGGGCTCGCCGGTCAGCAACAAGCAGTTCATCACCGACCTGGTCGCCATCATCCGGCCGGACGCCCTGTGGCACTGCCCGGACAAGAACCGCAAGATCCGGCCCGGCCAGATGATGAGCGGCCCCGAGCCGGTCATCGCCGAGTACGAGCTGAAGAAGTGGGCCAACCCGGGCAACAACGGCGGCAACCCGCTGAAGACGTCCCAGCCGAAGCTGCAGCTGTCCGCCAGCTACCGCGGACTGCTCCGGCAGACGGGCGCGCCCGCACCGACCGACGACACCACCGACGAAGAGGACTGATGCACCCAGGGCTAGAACTGCTGGCGAGCTCACCCAGGCCCTGATAGAGCTCGCCCGCGGCCAGGGCCGCCTGATCACGGCGATGTCCGACGTCGCGCGCGAGCAGCGGATCACCAACCTCATCGTCCGCTCGCAGATCACGACGGACCCCGAGGAGAAGGCCCGACTCATGGGCGAGGCGTCCCGGCGCATGGACGCCCCGCGCCAGCGCTCTCCCCTCGACCCCCTCTGAGGCCGCGCGCGCCGCCTCCCCAGACACCGGCCGTGATGGTCGGACCGACGAAAGAGATCCCCATATGACCACGCAGCGAGCACCCGTCACGGCCTCGAAGGCGCGATTCACCTTCTACGACATCGAGTCGTTGTCGGACGTCTTCACCCTGTGCGCCTATACCCCGCAGCCCAACACAGCCGTCGACGACCTGGAGATCTTCTTCCTCGCCGACGACCAGCAGCTCTCCGACGCCGTGGACCCGCAGGCGCTCTATGGAGCCGTGGTGCGCTCCAACCCGGGCCTGCCCGCAGTGAGCGTCCAGCTGTGGAACCTGCGCGGAGAGCAAGGAAACCTCCGCCTAGCCGAGCTGATGGGCCTCTCGAACGCGGACCAGGTCAACGACCGCAGCGAGGTCTCGTCCTATCCGGCAAGCCTGCGCCCGGTCTGCGACACGGATCCCGAGTACGACCCGCTGAAACACCCGTTCCTGGCCGGGTACAACTCGCTGAACTACGACATGACCATGCTCGCGCTGTACCTGATGGAGACCTTCCCGGCTCCGCACTCCGGCCGTCTTGTCCAGCCGACCACCGCGCGCGAGATGCGCGAGCACAACGACAAGCTGTTCAACGAGCACATCGACTACATGCCCGGCTACCTCGGCTGGGACGGCCCGGCCGCCAAGATCCGCCGCGCCATGATGCACTCGGGCCGGCACCTGGACGTCGCCCGCCTCAACGAGCTGCAGACCAAGGTAAGCCTCAAGCGCCTGCTCGGGATGCTCGGCCGTCAGATCAAGGAGTCCGAAAAGCTCAGCCACGACACCTCGATCGCCGCGATCGAGGATCTCTACGAGCTGCTGGCCTACAACGTCTCCGACTGCCTGGGCCTGGCCCAACTCTTCCAGCACCCGGCCTACGCCAGCAACTTCGATCTCAAGGCCGGCCTGCTGGCGCAGTACTCGGAGACCGTCTACGCCAAGAACGGCTCGGTGCGCCGGGACCGCCTGACCATCGACTCGTCCTCGGCGAAGTTCGTCGGCCGCATCCTCGCGCCGTACACCTCGCTGAACGACATCGAGGCCGTGTCGTTCCTTTATCCGGCCAAGGAGGTGGCCAAGGAGCAGGGCATCCCCCAGGTCAACGTGCTCGACGAGTGCGTGCGCTTCTTCGAGGAGAACGTGGCGCCCGACCCTGCCAGGGACCCAGCCGCGACGCCGGCACAAGCGAAGGCACACCGCCAGTTCATACAGGTCGTCAACTACTACCGCTCGATCGAGGGGCAGAACTTCAACGACTCCGAGGAGTACCGCAAGCTGTTCAGCCTCCCGGCCCAGAACCTGCGCGAGCTGCCGAAGACGCCGAACAACGTGCCCTACTTCCACCCGGACGCATCCCCGTCGTCGTGCTTCGCCACGTTCAGCACAGGCGGCATCCACGGCGCGGAAGCGAACATGTCAGTCTTCGACGCCGACTTCTTCGAGCACCGAGAACAGGCAGCCATGATCGGCATCGCCAAGCTCTTCTACCCGGACGCGAAGGACTTCGTCGCCGAGGCCAAGCGCCAGCACAGCCTGCTCCCGCTGCCCGACGGGACCTCCGTCGACAAGCGGCTCGTGCTGCTGGGCTCGGACCCGGAGAAGGTGAAGTACCGCAAGGCCAAGAAGGTAGATCCAGCCCAGGCCGAGCAGCTCGCTCGCGCACAGACCCAGGTCCCGGACCCGGCGGAGTTGCTGGCCACGCAGCGCCCGGAGGCCGAAGCTCTTCAGGTCCGCCTGGACGACGGGACGGTGCTCGACGGCAAGGTCGTCCTGGCCGTCACCTCGGCGGCGAAGGCCGCGTACCGCGAGGAGCCGTCGAAGAGGGCACCCGAGCTGTTCACCGCGAAGGCCGACAAGTCCACCAAGCTGCACCCGAAATTCGCACGGACCTCGGCAGGCCTCGTCATCCACGAGGACTTCACGAGCTACTACCCGAACCTGCTGCGCAACATGAGGGCGTTCTACAATCCCGAGCTGGGCGAGGACCGCTACACGACGATCTTCTTCGAGAAGGAACGCCTGGGCTTCGAGATGAAGAAGCCGGGGATCTCCGCCGAGGAAAAGGCCCGGCTCGCGACCTTGCGCAATGGCACGAAGCTGATCCTCAACTCAGCCTCTGGAGCCGCTGACGCCGCGCACCGGACCCCGATCAGGATGAACAACCGCACCGTCTCGATGCGGATCATCGGCCAGCTGTTCAGCTGGCGGATCGGGCAGGCCCAGACGCTGGCCGGCGCGCGGATCATCTCGACGAACACCGACGGCCTCTACTCCGTCGTCGGCGGCGAGAACGGCTTCGACGAGACCACCAACAACAGGGTGCTCGCCGAGCAGCAGGCCGCCATCGGTATCGACATCGAGCCGGAGTTGATGTTCCTCATCAGCAAGGACTCGAATAACCGGCTCGAGCTGGAGTCGCCCAGTGAGGACCGGAGAGTCGCCGACAGCCCGATCATCACCGCCTCCGGCGGGACGCTGGCCTGCCACGCAGGTCCTACCCCGACGAAGTCGCTGGCCCACCCGGCCGTGATCGACTTCGCTCTGGCCCGCTACCTGCAGACCGTCGCCGACAGGGGAGAGGAGGCTCTCGCCGAGCCGTTCGATCCCGTGCTGGGCCGGAAGGTGATCGAGGAGGTGATCGACCCGACCGATCCCGTGCGGACGCTGCTGCTGTTCCAGAACGTCCTCGCCGCCTCGCGTGGGTCAATCACCTACCCGTTCGCCGCCGACCCGGTCTGCGCCGGGCCCGACCGTGACGACAACGAGGACGCCGATGGGCAGTTGGTGAACCCGCGGGCCTTACAGATGGTCAACCGGGTCTTCATCGTCCGCGACGGCACCGATGGTGCCGTGAGCCTGCACAACGCCGGCGCATGGAAGGTGAACCCGGCCAGCCAGAGTAAGCGGCGCGCGTCCGGCAGCGCCGGGGTGCGACGTGATCCAGTCGCGCTGGAGATCCTGCGCCACCACGGGTGGGCGAAGAACCGCAGTGAGGCCAGCACCTCCGACGGCCTCAGGCTGCTGCCCGATGATCAGGACGCCGTGATCCGCCGGATCAACGGCATCGATCCGTACTGGTCGGTGGTCGTCGTCAACGATGACCTCCGCGCGCTGCCGGTCGCCCGAACCGAGCAGCTCATCGGGGCGCTCGATCTCGACATCTACACCCGGATGCTCGACGAGACGTTCACCAAGAACTGGAGAAACGGCGCCTGATGAGCGCCTGCATCACCATCGGACCGCAGGGTGCCGGGCCGTGCCGACACGACGCTGCTCGGTGCCCGATTCGAATTTCAGATGAAGGCGAGTCTGGCTCGCCATGGCAAGAGAATCGAGAGACGTCATGTTCCAGACCACACCTCCCGTCCGCACCGTTGAAGGGGGCGACCAGTTGTGAGTGCCGCGACCGACACCTCCACACAGAACGACGACGCCCAGGGCCAGCAGGAGAAGAACACGACCCGCGAGGGCATCCTGGTCCGCCGGGGCCAGATCTGGGAGGACCTCGACACGCGGCAGAGCAAGCGCCGGGTCGTCATCGAGTCCATTGCGGACGGGGAGGCCCGAGTCCGGGATCACTACGGCACGAAGCACTCCACCCTTAGCGTCTCCCGAATGCACAGGCACTCCACGGGTTTCCGCCTCGTCGAGCCAGGTGAGCTGAAGTACGGCGTGCAGACGATCTCTTCGGACGAGACGGTACAGCCCTGATGGCTCGCACGCGCGAGAGCACCATTGAGGACTACCTCCTCAGCCAGTGCCGGGCCCACGGCTTCCTGTGCCTGAAATTCGTCTCGCCGGCCCGCGGGGGAGTGCCCGACCGGATCGTCGTCGCCCCCCGCGGCACCGTGTTCGTCGAGGTCAAGCGCCCCGGTGGCCAGTTGCGGAAGCTGCAACAGCTCACGCACGCCAAGCTGCGCCGCCACGGGGCCGAGGTTCACGTCGTCGACGACAAGCCGAGCATCGATGTCTTCATCGCGCACCTCCTCAGGACCTCATCCAACCAACAGAGAGCAGCACCATGCCCCACGGATACATAGGTGCGTCGTGAGCGAGCCTCGCTACGCGTGCCGTCGGTGCGGTACGTGGAAATGCTCCGCCTGCGACGGACAGCGGGCGAACACGGACGTCCGGTACGTCAACTACCCCTGCAACCGCTGCCGGGGCCTGACCGGGACCCTCATCCCGACCATGCACACAGCCAAGATGTGGGGCACGCACAACGACGGCCCGCTGCCGATGGCGTACCCATACGGCGAGCGCCCTCTGGCCGGGGAGTGGGGTTCTGGGTTCGGCAGCCGGGATGTTCCGCAGCCGCAATACCGGGGCGTGCCCGTCCCGGCGAACATTCGGTTGAACCCGGAGTCGTTCCGGCGAGGCGTGGACGCGGCGCTGGAACGTTACGGCATTCCCGCGGATACGCCGCTGAAGGTGACCATCGACGAGTCCGCTCAGCCGCAATTCGAGGTCATACGCGCGACTGAAGCCGAGGCCGAAGCCGATCACACGCCCCAGGCACGGGAGTTCAGATACGAGGTCTGCCAGCGACCCTTCAGCGCTGCGGCTGCTCTGGGCTCGCGTCAGCGAGTCCACCTCGATCGTGCCGCGTCGGTTCCCGTAACCAGAACGAACTCCGACATCGCTCCTGAGGCTCCGCAGAAAGCGAATGAACACTCACCCGAGGAGAAGGGATGACCAGCGACATGACTACGGCTACTGCTCCGTCCCCGATCTCGCTGATGCCGCATCAGCAGCAGATCCACGACTTCCTCGTTGACCATCCCTTCGCTGGCGCGTGGCTCGGCGTCGGAGCCGGCAAGACGCTCACGACCCTCAGTGTCCTGCAGACGATCCGCCCAATGGGTCACATCCTCGTCATAGCACCCGTGGCGATCGCCCGCTCCACCTGGATCGACGAGATCGAGAAGTGGGGCTTCCCCATCCGGACAAGGTCGCTCATCGTCGACGAGAACGACAGGAAGCTCTCCAAGGCCAGGCGCCTGAGGCGCTTCCAGGAGGTCGCCACGGATCCGCCGACGATGTACTTCATCAACCAGGAGCTGCTGACTCAGCCGTCCCAGGAGACGAAGCTGATCACGCCAGTGCCGGGTGCAGTGCCTGCCCCGACCGTCTCACCGGAGGCGACAGCGATTCTGGGTCTGCTCCAGGCACGGGGGCCGCTGGGCCGAGACGAGGTGATCGACGAGTACCGTGCTCTGGTCGCCAGCAACGCCAACAACCGGGTCCCCGCCAAGGCCAAGATCCGCACCTGGATTCAGGAGTTGCTCAAGTCGGCCCTGGTGACGTGGGAAGCCTATGACTGCCGAACCTGTTCCGGCGCAGGCTGCGCTCAGTGCCGCTTCGGTCTGGTAGATCAGCTGCCGGTCCAGAACATCAACGGCCAGAACACCATCATCTGGCCCTTCCAGACTGTCATCATCGACGAGTCCCAGGGTTTCAAGTCGCACGACTCGCAGCGCTTCCTGGCTCTGGCAACGGTGAGGCCGGCCATGAACCGACTCATCGAGCTGACGGGAACGCCAAGCCCTAACGGCCTCCACGACTTGTGGAGCCAGGTCTACCTGCTCGACCAGGGCCAGACGCTGGGTCGGAACATTACCGCGTACCGAAACCGCTGGTTCACGCCGAAAATGGTGCCTGGCACCACGACGCCGGCGAAGTGGATCCCCACGGCAAACGCCGAGTCCGAGATCCATCAGGCCATCTCGCACCTGGTGATGAGCGCGCAGAACACGAGCCTGCAGCTCCCGGCGCTCAGCATCCAGGACGTCAATGTCACGCTCCCACCGGACCTGCTCCAGGCATACAAGGACTTCAAGCGCGACCTGGTCCTGGATATCGTGCAGACCTACACCGACGACGACGGGAAGCTGACGCAGAGCGTCGAATCGATCGTTGCCGCGAACCAGGCGGTGCTGACGAGCAAGCTGATGCAGTTCGCCTCGGGCACGCTCTACACCGCGGATCCTGACGACCCAACCACGAAGGGTCGGTACGAGGTCATCCACGACAAGAAGATCGAGATGACCGAGTACCTGGTGCGGAACAACGGCGGCGAGCCCCTGCTCATCGCCTATCACTTCAAGTCGGACAAGGAGCAGCTGCTCACGCGGCTCCGCAAGGCCGGCGTCAACGCGCTGGCCTTCGACGGCTCGCGCGACATGGTTCGCCGGTGGAATGACAAGCAGATCCCGGTGATGTTGCTCCACCCTGCTGCCGCAGGGCATGGCCTGAACCTGCAGCACGGTGGCTCGACGATGATCTGGTACACGCTGCCGTTCTCACTCGAGCACTACCTGCAGACCAACGGCCGGCTCTTCCGCACGGGCCAGACGAAGCCTGTGACCATCCACCGGCTCATCGCCAAGGGCACGCAGGACGAGCGAATGCCCTCGGTGCTCGCGGGCAAGCAGCAGGTCCAGGACGACCTTATCGAGGCAGTCTCCGGGGACTGCAACGCCGAGCAGGCGCTTCTCGCCGCCCTGGAGGAAGAGATTCGCGAGGACCTCAACGAACTCTGGGCTGCCGAGAGGGTCTAACCCACACCCACTCGACGACGGACGGTCCGGTTGTGATCCGGCAGCCGGGCCGTCGCTGCGGCGATCGCTCACCAAGCACGCGTGATCAAGAAGAAGACGTCCTCATGAGGACGATCACTGCCCGACGCCTCGATCCGCGACCGCGGGCGGCACTCGCCAGCAGCGGCTGGACCAGCCCCCTGCTCAACCCGGGGCGGGCCCAACGCCAGGAGCTGAACACCATGACAGACCTGAACCACCTCGGTGCCAACGAGACCCACACGCTCCGGATCACCTCCCAGGCGCTCGCCGAAATCGACAACTTGCGCGACACCAGCTCCCTCCGCGAGGTGTTGCTGGATCTCAGCTACACCCTCGCCAACCTCGCCGGACCCATCGGTGCCCTCACCGATGCCTGGGTTGAACAGGGCGGTCAAGCGCCTGACGGTGAGCTGCCGGACGCGGATGTCTTCATCGTCGTGGCCGCAGACCTGCGGCAGATGGCCGACAACACCTGACTTTCGTCCCTCGTGGGCCGCCCCGTTCCCCTTGCGGCCCCCCCACACCCCGGAGACGCACCATGGACCGCATCGACGGCCAGCGCCGCATCCACGTCGAGATCCACGACAACGAGATATCCGACCTCATTGACGGCCTCAAGGCTGACCCTGAATCCCTCGCCGCTACCCACGCCTTCCTGGTCATCCTGCGCACCGCCGAGGAGACGCTCAGCCCCGCCGTCGCTGAGGGGCGCCACGACCGAGGCCTCCGTCACGCCACTGGTCAGGCCACCTGCGCGCCGGACCCGACCACCGCCGACGACCCGGTCCCGCTCCGCTGGGGTCACGGTGACGTCCTCCACAGCGACGACAACACCACCATCGTCTGCCTCTCCGGTCCCGGCGGTCGGCCGTACTGGCTGGAGCTGGAACCAGAGCGGGCCCAGGCACTCCGCGACGACCTCACGCCGCCCGCCGCCGAGCCCGACGTCCACCCCGCTGCCGAGGTGGAGCAACTGCGGAGGCGCGTCGAAGAGGCCGAGCAGGATACTGAAGGGGCGGTCACCGCAGCAGCGCACCTCACCAGGCTCATCGGCAAGCGCTCCGAGAAAGCAGAGCGGAGCGCCAAGAAACAGTGCAGCCGGGCCAAGATGGCCGAGACCGAACTCCGCATTCTCCGCAGTGGCCTCCGCGCGAGCGGCGCCGACCCCACCCAGATTCAGAACCTATGGGCGCAGATCCGCCTCCGCAACCGCCAGTGGCGGGAGGAGAAGCAGCGCGCCAAGCGGGCCGAGGCCGCCCTCAACGCCGTGCGCACCGAACTCGCCGCCCTCAACAGCGAGACCACCGGCCTGAACCCCTACGCAATGGCAGGCCGCCGTGACGCCGTCGCCCGCGTCCACGCAGTCCTCGACGCCCGCACCAACTCCGGAGACACCGAGTGACCGCCGAGCCCCCGTCATCGACCGCCTGACCGGCGACCTTGCCATCGTTACCGCCCTTCACCGGCACCGAGTGCTGCCGAGCAGCCGACATCGACGACCGGTAGATGGTCTCTGGGTCGGCATAGCCGACCCGGGTGCTGGGTCGATGGCAGAACGGGCTGGGTGTTCAGCACACGGCCCGTTCCCTGCTTTTACGCCGATGTCTCGTCAGGGACATCACGGTGACTCGGGGATGTCCCTGACGAGACATTCTGCTGTCATCGGGCGGACGCCAGGGCGACATTGATGACCGACGCACCGAGCAAGACACCGATGAGACCTGTCGGTGCACCGGTCAGGACACACATCGGCCGCCAACCAGACACCAAGGAGGCTCGATTGCCTAACGCTCTATCCCGGTAGTGCTCGTACATCTGCCACCACCCGCCCTGGCCGCATTCGTGCGGCGGGTGCTGGTGCGAGGCGGGCCGAGAGCTCGTGCGACCCGAGGAGACCCCGGCGCTCACGACCCGGGTCTCGGACCTCCCACCGGTCTTCGAGCCTGACGAGGAGCTCATGCGGATCGTCAGCGAACGAACCGCGCAGATTCTGGAGCACGGCTGAGCCATCACTCGAATCACCACCACCGAAGACGGAGGCATCCATGGGCACGCGGGCACCGAAGAAGTGCGCCGACTCCCGCCGCACCCAGGTCACCCGGGAGTGGCAGGCGCGGGACGCCGAGCGCCGCGCCGAAGCCGCCGACGAGGATTATTTCCTCGCGGCTTCGACCGCGGCTGAGCCCTCGATGTACTTCCCCGAACAGGATGGCAAAGCCGTCCCGGAGGACGGGGCCTGGATCATCGTGGTCGAGGAACCCTTTACCGAACTGCGTTACCGCTTCCGGGTGCCGCCGCTGAGCATGTGGCGGGCCCGCCCACACCAGCTGAACACCGGTGCCATTGTCTTGAAGGGCGTGGAGATTCACCCGAAGCAGGCGATCATCGCCACTCCCGGGGGAGACCTGCACCTGTGGCCGCACGAGTACGTCGTCGCCGCCCGGCCCATGGCGCTCGCATCCGACCCCGACGCGATGCTCCACTCCCTGGGCGGACAGCCGGTCCTCGACGAGGACGCACTGTTCTACCTGATGAGCCGGGGTATCCCGCGCCATGAGGCCGTGATGGTCCTGTTCGACAAGGTCACGTCCCTCGACTTCGTCTACGTGACGTTCCCCGAGTGGATCACCGATGCCCTCGCCGGTGCGGGGCAGAGCCTGCGCCGGCACATGGCGTTGAACCCCAGGGAGTCCACGACCTGGGAACCGAGAACGCGACTCTCGTCATGGGCACCGTCGCCGAGCTTGGAGGAGATCTGACCGTGCACGAGATCACGACCGGTCACGACATCGGCAATCGAATCAGCTTCCGCAGCCACGGCACCCATAGTGCCCGGCACCCCTGGCCCGACGAGACAGTCGTCAGCGCCGGCGAAGGCGTGGTCTTCCGCCGCGACCCCAAGCCGGGGGAGCCGGCCTCCTACACCACGCTGTTCATGGAGGTCTACCCGCCCGGCGCCACGTTCATCCGCGGCGAGGGCACCACTCCGCAGGGGTGCGAGGACAGCGCCTGGGCCCAGTACCGGCTTGCCTTGGACTGCGCCGACGGCAGCGGTTCCCACGACTGGGAGACTCGCGGCTACCGCAACGGCGCTGGGCTCTGCTCTCGCTGCGGCACCTTCAAGTCGCAGGTCTTCACCGGCGAGCAGCTCGGCCAATTCTGTCGGATCTGTGGTACGGGCACCACGTACCACTGGGACACCGACAAAGCAGCCGGTACCACGACGTTCCTCTGCGAGGAGGACTACAAGGCGTACAAGCCGGCCCGGCACCCCTCCCACGACCGCTCCCTGGTGCAGCTGCTGGCCGAACTGCTTGACGAGGATTCCTGATGAAGTCGTCGGCTGGAGTGCGGTGATTCAGAACGCACGACACCGAGAGCGACGTGGAACGCGGCAACCGCACCGCTAGACCTCACCATTCGCTCCAGGGCGGCAGAGCCGCCCCGGGTGGGCCGCTGAAACATGTGATGCAGAAGCCCCGGGAGACACCGATGTCCTTCGGGGCTTCTGCGTGTGCGCCTCCAGCAAGACCTGCACGGCCATGCGACAAAGCAACTGGCAAGCGTTTCTAGCGCTATTCAGGCTGCCGCCTCCATGCCGCCGCTTGGCGCCCACTCGTGCTCAACGCCGGTGGACGCCCAGTCGTCTCAGAGCTGCTACTCCGCAGTGCCTTCTAGCGCCGTCGCCGCATGTACCCCCGGACCGCTCATTGCGTCCCGACATGCCCTTCGCAACTGCCGCTACCTCCGTTCAGGACCGACCGGCCTCGACCCGAAAGGACGAGCACCGCAGAACGTCTGAGTTCGCCAACATCCCGGGCCTGTCGCGAAGACCGAGGACCGACGGACACGGACTGGGCCAGCCAGTGGTCGGGATGAGCCGGGACCGGACGCCGTACCTCGGCCCGAACAGTGCGCAGCGGGCCGGGCCCACCAGGGCCAGTGACCTTCTTCCATCTGAGCAAAGGAACCTCATGTCCAACCTCAAGCGCACCACAGCCTCCGTCCTCGCCGCATCCGTCGCTCTCGGCGGAACTATCGCGCTGACCGGGACAGCCCAGGCTGCGACGACCACACACTGCAAGACCAGCAGCAAGAGCATTGCTCTGCCGGGGAAGCCCGACGTGAAGGTCAGCCTGAACATCTGCGTGAAGTACCAGGGGTCCAGCGGCGGGTACCGCCACTACAAGGCCTGGCTGAACAAGGCGTCTTGGGACGGCACTTCATTCTTCACGGGCGGCAAGCGGTTCAACGGCTTCTCGGTCCTCATGTACGCGCAGAGCGGTGCGACCACGAAGAAGAACTGCAGCTACGGCATCTGTGAACAGCGTGAGATCAGCTCGCAGATCAACGGCTCCGAGAAGGGTTCGAAGACCTATCCCACCGGAGCCGGCGGCTACGGCGAGGTCTACGTGACGACCAAGCGGAAGAACTGGACTGCGGACGCCACCGCCTACTACGACGTCGCCGATGACGGCAAGAACGGCAAGAGCTGGAACCTGGCCGGCACCGCCGCCGTGTCCTAACCCCGCGACCGGACACCACCCAACTGAACTCGGTGGCGTTGTCCCCGATCGCCTCCTGAGCGCGGTCGGGGACCGATGCCCCCAGGGAACGGAACGCACATCGCGCCTTCCACCACCGAGTGCGTACACCCCTTGGTCGCAGGCCGGCGTGCCCACTCAGGGCTGGCGGAACTGGTGGACCATCCGTGGACGACGCAGTGGTCGGCTTCCCCGCATCGCCCGGACTCTGCTGGTCCGCCCCGCCCAAACCGGCCCCGCCGCAGCCGTCGACCGAGTGGCCCTCTTCACCGACTCGCTCCAGACATCCGCACCGACGTGACCGCCCAGATACACGCCCGACCCAAGGAAACTCGCCGCCCTGGAGCCCCTGTGCCTTGTACCGAAGTCGCGCCGACGGAAGACCCCTCCATACCGGCCTCTCCCGGCTGCTGGCCGCCCGCGATCTGGGCCGTGCTCATCGGCTGCTTCGCCGTCCGAGGGCTCGGCTTCGCTTACCCCTTCCTGCCGTATCACCTCGACGGCCTGGGCTTCTCCACCAGCACCACGGGCTGGATCGTCGCCGCGTTTGGTGCCGGCTATTTGATCGGGCAGATTGCGTGCGGTTGGCTCTCGGACCGCATCGGCCAGCGGGCCACACTCGGCATAGCCATGGCTGCCGCAGCCGCTATCCTGCCGGCCCTCGCGGAACTCCGAACCACTGCTGGCATCTTCGTAGCGGCGTACCTCACCGGCGTGATCTACGACGCCGCGCGCCCCGTCGTCTCGGCAGTCATCGCGGACGCCATGCCCACGGAGGCCGAGCAGGCACGCGTCAACGGGTGGCGCCACTTCGCGATTAACTCCGGGGCTGCCCTCACGGGGGCACTGGGCGGGTATCTTGCCGTCCGCATTGGAACAGGTGCCTTGTTCTGGACCAACGCAGTGGCCTGCGCAGCCTTCGGCATTGTGGCGCTGCGCTTCTTGCCCGGTCGAGACATCCACGCCCATCCCCAAGCGGAACGAACGGGATACAGCGAAGTCAGCGAAGCGCTTCGAGACGGACGGCTCTGGCTCCTGTCCCTGGCCAGCCTCTGCGCCCTGATATGCGCCGGCGGCGTCTTCACTGCGCTGCCGATCCTGATGACCGCCGACGGGCTGGACGCGGCCGCCTACGGCACGACCCAAGTCGCCAACGGAACCGCGGTCGTACTTCTATCACCTCTCCTGACCCCGTGGCTCAGCCACCGGGCCAGCGCAAAGAGCCCCATGACCGGCCTGCTTGCGGCCAGCGGACTCATTCTCGGCGTTGCGATGGGTGCTGCCGGACTGTCCGACTCGACGCTCACCTACAGCCTTGCCGCCGCGCTCGCGGTTCCCGGAGAAATCCTGCTCTTCATCGCCGCCGGCGACCTGGTGACTCGCATCGCGCCGCCCCAGTCCCGCGGGCTGTACGCCGGACTGTGGGGCACCAACCTGGCCATGGCGATCATGATCGCGCCAGTGATGACTGCCTGGGCCCTTGACCACGGCGGCGAGCTCACAGCGTCTGCTGTGTTCTTCGGCATCGGGCTCGTCAGTGCCGCCCTGTGCTGGTCACTGCACTCCAGCATCCATGAGGTCAAAACGTCACCAGCGATCCGAGAATCACGACCGCCGCGGCTATCCCGGCGACGGTGATCCGGGTACTCAATGCGTTCGACAGCCACCACTTAAGGAGATCAATTCCATGGACCCTGAGGTACAGGAGCCTGTCAGGGCGTCCTGCGAGATGAAGCTTCACCTGCCACAGTCGTACGACTACATTCTCGGCACGGCGTCCCTTCACTACTCACAGCAGGATCCATACGCCGTGCGTGTGACTTTCCGTTTTAGCACAGGAGACGATCCAGTCGTCTGGTACATAGGGCGAGACCTGCTCCGTGACGGCCTCGTCCGCCTGACGGGCGAGGGCGACGTACAGATCAGTCCTGATCCGGAGTCGGCTGCCATCTCCATCCGTCTCAAGGTCGACGACGGAAGCGCGGCCCTGACGGCTCAGCGTCGACCGGTCGAGAGCTTCCTCCGGCAGACGGCCGAGGCTGTTCCATACGGACGTGAGTCCAAAGCGCCGGGATTCGTCACACAGCGAGAGGCCGCGTTGGCACGTCTTTTGGCCGGCAACTGAAAGACGCAGTGACTCGGCATTCGAGAGGTTGTGGACCCCGCTCGGCAGGAACCAGGCTGGGACGTATACGAGTCCCGAGGAACCCCGTGTTCCCCAGGGCTTCTGCATTCCTGTACCCACCACGAGCACCACGATGCTGGACGGGCCAGCACACGACACAGGAGTGACAGCACAATGCAGGACTTCACCGCTGGTAGGCCCCGCAAGAGCCCCAAGACGAACCCGGCAGATCAGAACGTCAGATTCACCGGGCTGGGTGTCGATGACGGCGATCCGGATACAGCTGCCCTCAAGAGTTCCATCGCGGGGAGCCTCGCCCCGATGGGCATTACCAGCGTCAGCTTCGTCGAGCCCCCTGAAACCACCGATGCACGCAACCAGATCCGTGGGCGGGAAGACGCCTACATGCACGTGAGCGACGGCACGTGCCGCGGTTGCCTGTGCGGCTACACCGTGCAGCAGCCCGCGCCATCCGGAGCACCCGAGTGCCCCGCATGCGTGCTTCTGGACGGCTGAACGACGCAGGACCGTCCCCCTTCCACGCTGCGACGTCCGTGCCCACGTCAGCCAGTTCTGTACTGGTCTGGTCCTGCGGTTCGAGCGCATGGCGGACCTTCTGAAACGCCTTGCGTCCGGTCTGGTTCTCGTTGAGCTCTCCTGAGAAGAGAGCCAAATCCGCACAAGGAGAGCTACCTTGCACACCGCGCTGCGCGTCATTCCGGCCGCGTACCGCGAGTGACCATCGCCACTGCCGACGACACAGCCGGAATGTTGCATATCACCATCGCCGACGTGCTCATCACCGCCGAACAGCGCGCCACCATCAACGCGACTGATCCGGGCACCCGCGCCCAAATGAAGATGGCCGACGTTGTCGCCAAGGAAGTGCGTACGACGAGAGCCAAGGTGGCGAGTGCGTTGCGGGCAGCTGGGTACGACGTGGCGGAGGCCGACGGGGGACACTCACGGGTCATCGGCGATTGGGAGGGATCCACGGTGCGGCACAAGCTCCGCCAGGAGTGGCGGAAGAAGTGACCCCGTATGTGAGCAGGGAGGAGCACATGGATCACGAGGTGACGCGGTTCGAGATACCGCCCGAGAAGGATGGGCTTTCGGTCGAGAACATGACCGGTGCCGAGGCCAACATCCGCATCCGGGGACTCGTCGTGAACAGCATGGCCGACGAGCTGTGGACGTACGAGGTCCCCGATTTGGACGACAACCCGCTGCGGATCGTGGCCCGCACCGTTCGGCCCGGCGCTTTCAGCGGCCCGCGCGTGGTGCGCGAGGTCTACGTGCAGGCCATGACCGGCGGCCAGGTGCACGAACTCGACTGGCTGGAGCGCGGGAGGTACGACCCGCCCGCACCGGCGCGGCAGCCGGTCAAGCTCGGCGAACGCGTTACCGCGATGCTGGATGGCTACAGCCTCGGGGCCGGTCTGGTGACGAAGATCGAGTGGACGTTGCACCCGATGCAGGCGCACTACGTCCTCCCGCCGCTGTGGCACTGGGAGTGGCGCGTGACTGTGTGGTTCGGCGGCGACCAGACGCGCGAGGACATGTGGGCGAATCACTGGGTCAGCAGGGCCGGCGACTCGCTGCCCGGAACACGGGACGCCTTCGAGCCGGCGTGGCAGCGGTTGGAGGCCGAGTAGGCCGGCCAGTTCCCCGGTGGAGAGCTCTGTGACGGCTGGAACGACGTCCAGCACGACGACGGCTCGACCGCGTGGCTTTGTTCACGACTCGCGTGAGCAGTTGTTCACCGTTGCGGGAGGCACCGGCGCGGCGGCGATACCGATGTTCACGGCTTTGAGCAACAACACGGATCACGGGTCTGGCACCCGGCAACGGTGCCGCCACGACGGACCACCTGGCCCCGTAGCCAGCGATTTTGCCCTGGCCCTCTGGAAGCGGCAGACAGCCGACCTCACCTACGCCCCCGAGCTGCTGCTCAAAGCCGTGAACATTCGACGCGGGCCGACCCTCCGCAGCGCCTCCCGAACTGCTGTCAAAACGCTGCTCACTGTCGTGTACGAAGCCAACCGCGCTGTGAACGGCCACCAGATATCGAGGTTCGCCCCGAACTGTGACCCGGAAACCCCCTACGGCCCGCTCAAGTTCTGAAAACAGGAGGGGAATTGTTCACCGTCTGCATTCTGAAGCCGTGCTGCGAGAAGACCGAGCCGGGCTACGTGCCGAAGCCGAAGCCGTACCACGTGCGCACTCCCAGCTGGTCGGACTCCTGTAACCACCCCAAGCGTGAGCGGCGCAAGGCCACGCTCACCATGTACGAGACGCGCGAGGCGGCCGAGGCCGAGTACTCCGGCAAGGCACGCGGCTGGGGCTCGACGGACGGCTGGATCTACGAGGGTGAGATGCCGCCGGTGGGCCGGCGATACCGCATCATGCCGATCGGCGGGTCTCTGAATACGTACTACGAGCACGGGCGACCGGTCGAGATTCCGTTCCCGACCATCGAGCTGGCTCGTGAGTACGCCGAGGAATACCACGAGTACCCGAACGGCGAGCGCGACAAGCAGGTCCTCTACAACATCGTCGGCGACCAGGACACGGTGGTGCGTTGGTCGTCGTACTCAGTCCCGGTGGGTACGGAGCTGTCGCCGGGTGACTGGGCGTGATCCGGTCGGCCTGCTCTGGCTTTTCATGATCCAGTTCTATGAATTGCCAGCCAGGAGGCACCGGGCCACTTGGTCCAACATCGCAGACCGGTACGTAGAACTCAAGCCGCGCCGTCACGGCGCGGAATTCGAGGCTGCCGAGTACTGCATGCACCGTATGCAGGCGTACATCCGAAGCAGTGAACCCAAGTTCCGTGCGCTGGTCAAGGAATGCCGAAATCGCACGTTCCGTGGGGCATTCGTGCTGAACCTCGACGGAGCCCGCACACCAAGCGCCCCTGAGCTACCGACTGACAGCCGCATTTCAGTCTTCTGGGAGGCCATATGAACAACTACGTGCGACCCGAGAAACACTATGTGCAGCCCGGTGACACTGTCGTCGTCAAGCTCGGTGCGTCGGAATGCATGATGCATATGGGCCTGGACGGAAAGCTTATCCCGGTCCGCATTCTGGAGAATGGGTTCGGACAGCTCCTGTCGACGGAGTCGGGTCGCGAGTATTCCATGCCGAACCCGCTGAGCTGGATGAGCTTCTACAGCGACGACACCGGCTCCTACTCGTACGACGTCCACGAGATCGGTGTGGGCCGTACCGTGACGCATACGTCCGGCTGCTTCTACGTCTACGTGGACGGCAAGCAGCTCTATGGCGTCCAGTCGCCGCGGTTCGAAGAGATGCGCGACGAGGCCCGCAGGATGCGCGGCCGGGGCATTGCGAGCGCCGAGGTTCGGTTCGTGGAGAACAGCTGCTGCCTGCCCACCTGGTGGTCGCGCTCCGTCGTCGTGCCGCTTGACACCGAGGTCCGCGAGAACGCCTCCCGCGCATACCGCGACACGTGGATAGACCTGCCGACCCATTTCGACCTGTTCGCCGGGCGCTACCCGGCCAAGCGCAAGGGATCCTGATGATGAGTGGAGTGGTCGGATACACCTACCAGACAGAAAACCTGTGTCCGAGCTGCACGCTCAAAGCAATGCGCGCGAACGGCATCAAGGTGCAGAAGGGCAAGCCGCACGAGGGCGCGATCCGTCGCGCGGCGCAAAACCTCGGCATCGACTTCGACGACGAGTACTCCTACGACTCCGGCGACTTCCCGAAGCCCGTCACCGAGCAGCAGTGCGAGACCGAGCTGACCGAAGTGCCCAGCGACAAGACCGGTACGCGCCATGCCATCTCGGACGAGCGGTGCACCGGGGACGGATGCGGGAAGTGGCTGGTCCTCGGTGAGAAGTCGCCGAGCGAGGCGGCTCTGACCCGGTACGTGCGTGACTCCTACGAGCTGCCGCACGCCCTGGCCAAGAGGGTCGCTGGCGAACTGCGCCGGTGGGGGCTCTCCCACCCGGCGTTCATCAAGGAGGAGAACGCGCGGCAGGCCGCCACGATGTTCCCGCACGATTTCGCGACCGTGGAGTTCCGGGGGAATCCGCAGCAGGTCGTCATGTTCCCCACGCCACAGGCGGATGGGGACGTGTGCTTCTACTGCGAAATGCCGTGGGAGGAGCACATGTTCACCTGCGACACGTGCGGGATCGAAATTCCGGCACTCACTCCGCACCGGCACCAGGTCCCGGTCAAAGGCCAGCGCAAGCTCCCCCTGGTCCTGGCGCCGTAGCGCAACCCAGGACCAGGCCCGGTCGACGAGCAGCGAATGCCATCCTCCCCGATCAGGCATTCGGCGGGTCCGATTCCCGCGCCGGGCACTCAGGAATTCAACTGCGAAAAGCAGGGAGGAAAAATGGCCGCAAGCATGCGCGAACTGCGCGACCAGGCCCGGGAGCACCTGGGGTGGGAGAACCGCGCCCCGGAGCGGTACGACATCGACGGGATCGTGCGGGACGCCTGGATCAACGGCAACGGTTCGGAGGAGACCTGGAAGACCGCCGTCGAGAAGCACCACCGGCGGTTCATGGTCGGGGACTGGGTGCGCATCACGGTGGCCGAGGACGGATTCACCGAGCACCACTACGGCCCGATCGAGAACTTCCGGAAGCCCGACGGGAACTACTACCGGCGCAACGTGGCCCGGCCGCACGCGGCCTTCGTCCACCCCGAGTACACCCACAGCCACGTCGTGCCGCTGACCGACCTGGTCGAGGAGATCACCGACTTCGAGATCATCACCGAGTGGTCCGAGGTCCACGAGGGCGGACCCCAGCACAACTACGGGGTCTACTCCTGCATGGGAGCGCACGGCCCCTACGCGCCGCCCGCCAAGGTCATGGTGATCCACAAGATATCCGGGCGTAAGAAGCGGTTCTGCAACGACTGCAACACGCCCGACTACCGGGCCCGGTTCGCGGACGAGGCGCTGCACTTCCAGCGCAACTCCAGGCAGACGATCTCGGAGCTGCGCGCGAATCCGGAACTGATCGCCGGTCCGACGACCGAGCCCGGCCGTTCCTGGGAGGAGACGCCGGCCGACGAGTACCGGTCGTGGGCCGACGCCTTCCCCTGGCTCGTCCCGGCCGCCGCAGCCGCCGCGTACACCGAGTGGCGTGACCAGCGCACGGCGGTGGCCGCATGAGCAGGCAACAGCGCCCTCGACGGCCGGAGGTGAGCCTGCGCATCGTCCGGCAGGGCAAGCCCAGCGGCGCGTACACCGACTCGCGCATGAACATCGACGACCTGGACGACGCGGTCGCAGCAGAAATCCGGGCCGGACGGACGCTGATGGTGGAGGTTCACCTGATGGTGCGAGCCGACGCCGACAGTCCGCTGGTTGTGGGGGACATGCTGTTCAACCGCGTCACCGAGCGCGAGTCCGTCGGCTTCTACCACCACCCCGAGCAGATCCTGGACCCGCTGCTCCGGCGCGATGCGACCGACATGTGGGCGGCGGAGTTCGGGGTCGAGGCGGGCGGTCTCGTGCACTGGCGCGGGCGTACGTACCGCGTCATCGAGCTGGAGGACGTCGACCGGGAGTACGGCGAGTTCGGCTACCGCACCGGCTACGCGATCTGCCGCCGCACGGACAGTCCGCCGGGTGGCCAGTGCAACCCGAAGAGACTGCGGGTGAACGAGCTGACGTGTGTCAGCACGGACTCAGCAGCAACCCATCAGACCGATCAGTCGGTCAGTAAGGAGAAGACGGCATGAGCTACGAGCTGTGCGACGTCGCGGGCCGCACGTGCCACGCGAACGAGTACCGCAACACTTCCACTGGAGAAATCGAGTTGCTGCGCTTCTACGGTGCCTACCGCATCCAGGAGACATTCCTGATGCCGGACGGCGATGTCCTGTTCCTCGCGTTCGACAAGGACGCGGCGTATCCGCACGTGATCGGCGTCTACGGCAAGTCGGTGGGCGTGTACCGGGAGGACGGGACGGATGCCCGCCGGTACTTTGCCTGGCGGAGCGCCGAGTCGTTCGGCCTGGTGGTCGACAAGGAGGGCTCAGCGACCGTCGTACCGGCCAGCCGCGAGTACGCCACCGATCTGGTCAAGAAGATCAAGCAGGACTGCGCCGAGTGGGACGGCGGCGAAGTCGATGCCGAGGTGGCCGGCGACCGCCTGGCGGAGCACGCCTCCTCGCTCGGCAAGCACCTCCAGAGGATCGGTGTCCTGTCCGCTCCGGTCTTCGAGAGCTGGGAGGCGGTGGGCTGATGCGCCCACGTTGCAGACCCTGATGCTCAACCTCCAGGTGACGGCCTACCAGTCCACCCCTGGCGCCCCGATCAAGGACTACGGGCCCCAGGGCAAGGGGTCGATGGGCGAGTACCTGCGGCCGACCACCGAGGCCGAGGCCGAGAAGCTCCGCCCCGACTTCGAGCGGTACTCGGCCGAACTGCGCCAGCGCGACCCCGGCACCTACGAGGCATGGCTGGCCGACTTCGAGTTCTGGAGGGCGGGCGACTTGAGCGTCCGCATGCCGAGGGTGGACGCCTACGAGAAGCGCGACGAGGACGGCCTGCGCATCTTCCGTGACCACAGGCTGGTCAACACCAGGGAGATCGTCCCCTGGTTCGACGACGACACACAGAAGGCATGCGCGTGGTCGTGCCGACGCTGCGGATTCCGAGGACACGACGCCGACCTGATCGGCGCACCTCGCTGCGAGCCCGGGGCATGACCCGCAGGGTCTACGTCGGCTCGCGTGGCCGGACGGCGGGCCCGAGCCCGAGGTGCAGGGTCATTTCGGCTGTGCCAACACGAGTGACCCAGCTCGTTCGGCAGCGGTCACGGCCCCGTTCTCAACACGCGGAAGTACCAGGTGCCCGGCGGGTCCATCTGCGAACTCTGCGCGAAAGTGCACGACACGGAAAGCGAGGGTTATTACCCCGTGAACGACCTCATCGACGAAATCCGACGCACTCACCAGCTCGAATTCACCTGGCAGCACGCCGGGTCCGAGCGCAAGGCCGACGACCCCACCGTCTGGCAGAAGTTCGAGGTCCAGGCGTACGCCGACGGCGGGAAACGCGGGGCGAAGCTGAACCTCTTCGTCACCGACGACCTCGCGGCCGGCGTCCTTCGCCCGGACGACCACCCGCACTACCCGCTGACCGGCGAGCCGCTGCTGGTGTGGAAGCTGTGGACCACGGTCTTCGACGACGCCGACCAGCAGATCAAGAAGGCGCCCGAGGACCGCGATGCGTACTGGCCCTACGCCGAGCACCTGTTCAGCCGCGACGGCCTGGCCAAGCTTCTCGCCCTCTACCGGCAGCTCGTCAAGGTCGATGTCGAGGCCGACATCCCGATTCGCTCCCGGTACGTGCACGAGTCCGGGCACCGGCTCTCCAACACAGGGCGCGGGTACAACAACAACCCGCACGGCACGTTCCTGTTCCGGTGCGTGGACTGCAAGCGGATCGCCCGACTTGCCGACTTCCGAGAGCACGAGTGCTGGATTCCGATGCTCATCGACCTGGAGCACTGGGACGACTTCCAGCAGCTCGCATTCCGCTTTACCGGACTGGACCGCCAGAACAAGTACGGCAGCCCTGATTTCGCGATCTGGCACAAGGGCGCCACCACCGTTGCCCTGTACGAGGCCAACGGCTTCGACCGGGGCACCCTCGACGTTCCCGCCGACATCGAGTTCGACGACCTCCTGGCCGTCGTGATCGACAAGTGGGGCCCGCTGGCGTCGGTGCAGTTCTCCACGCTCCTCTACCCGAGCGGGGAGTGAGTGTGTTCGAGCTGCCCATCAAGTTTGTCCGTTGCTCCGCGTACGACAGGCGCGGCTATGGCGTGCGCGACTTGAAGAACCCGGAAGTCTCCTACAGGTTCGTGTGGAATCACCGAGGCACCTCGAAGTGGGTCGCCACCTACCCGGACCCCCGGCCCGGACATGAACGCCACATCCCCGGCTTCGCGAACCGCACCATGGCGGGCCTTTTCCTCTACCGCTACGACCAACCGGTTCTGACCGGCAGACCGAAGTAGATCATCATGCACAGCACACTCCCGCCCATCGGTGGCACCGTCCAGCCCCACTTCATCTACACCCGGCCCGAGGAGGGCCGGAACCGCTTCGTCGTGCACGGCCGCGCCGCTCACTGGGGCAGCGACCGGCACCTGGGCTTCGTCTCCGAGACGGCCGGCGGCGGCTGGCTCGCCGACTGGAGCAAGAGCGCCGACCAGTCGGAGATCGCCATGCCCGGCTTCCAGTCCAAGGAGGACGTGGCCTCCGCGCTGTTCTGGTTCAAGCCGCCCGCCCGCTCGGACCTCTCCGCACAGTGGTATCGGCCCAAGGATCAGTGGGTGAACGCCACCGTCACCGTCCGGGCCGAGACTGAGGAGGCCGCGCGGTAGGCCATCGAGCTGGCCGCGAGTGCCGTTGGCGGCGGTGAGACGCAGTTCGAGGAGACTGCCACCACCGTGACTGCAGCGCCCGAGCCGGGCACCCGGTAGCGCTCGAAGATCCAGACTTCGGCTGGTGATAGTGCGTCTGTGCAAGCGGCACACGTGGCAGTCGGGCCTCCCCGGGGACCAGACGCTGGCACTGAGTGCGGACACGCGCGCTGCGGCTATCAACGAGCGGCCTCCTCATGCCGCTGGCCCCTGCACGTCCGCCGGGACAACGGCATCGAGTCCCAATGAGCGACACACTTCGACAACGAGGAGCAGTGACGATGGTCCGATCCGTCAAGGTCCGCTGGCGCGAGATGCCCTACCGCAGGCCGACCGAGGGCGAGGAGCCGCTGTGGCGTGAGAGCGTCTGCACCCTGGAGGCACATGCCAACGAGCCCAACACCTCCATGGACAACATCGGCGACCTGAAGAGGGTGATCGCCAACACGAGCGGCGTGCTCCAGGACGCGAACCGCATCGAGATTGACGCGGTGACCAACGTCTGCAACTGCCGGCCCCACCCCTCGCACTGCGTCTACCAGGAGAAGTTCACAGGGCGCCGGTTCGTCGTGCAGAAGGGCCCCCGGATCGGCTACATCTCGATTTTCGAGAACATCCCGCACCCGGCCGACGGCTACCCCGACCGACGGATCACCGTGGAGAACGTCCGCGAGAATTATGCCGCCGGCATCCTGGCCGTCCTGGTGGAGCAGGAAGGACATCGGTGAGGTGATCAACCCGTACACCTACGGCACGCAGCAGTGGCGCGAAGCACTCGAGGCCGCTGAAGGCGCCGAATGGAACGAGATCGACGCGTCGGAACAGGGCGGGGAGCTGGCGCGCGTGGTCGCCGAGCTGTACACCGAGGACCTGGTCGGCCAGGACGAGGGCCAGCTGTATGCGGCCATTACCGTGGCTGGCCACCAGGCCGATGTCTTCAACCAGGAGTTCCTGGAGAAGGTGCTCAATTCCTACCGGGGCGAGTCCGAGGATGACCTGGACAAGGTCGCCACCGACTACATCGAGGAGAATTGGCCGGGATTTCCGCTCCAGGCCATCCCCAGCCTCGAAGACTTCGCCAACGAGTACGCCATTCGGGAGAACATTGCATGCGCTCCCGACCAGCCCGGCGGCACGCTCCACTACTTCGACACCAACAAGTGGTGACCGGCATGGATGCAGTACAAGTCGCCAACGGCTGCCCGGTCCACGCTCTCTGTGGCAGGTGCACCGAAGATGCTGAGACGTGCTGTGGACGGTGCATGACCCACCCGGACCCGTCGCAGCGGCACATGCACTTCGAGAGCGTTGTCACGCTCAACGGCCGCCGCGGAATCGTCGACCGGGACCACTCGCACTACCCCTTCGACCCGAACAAACGCCTCGTGCTCTTCGAAGGCGGCGGCAATCAGTGGGCCACGGCGAAGGACGTCGTCGTTCTGCCAACCGAGTTCCTCGGCATGCCGAACGAAGACCACATGCCCCAGCCGGGCCAGCCGCTGACGCTGTGGCAGCAGATCCCGCACAGCTTCGACTCGTACCTGTGGCCCGACTCTTGGGACCGCTGCATGTACTGCGGCCTGCCCGAAGCCGCCCGGATCCACATTTCGGAGTAGGAGACGGCTCGGGCCTGCACCCGCTCTTCACCGATCGGTTCCTCCCGCCGCCGGGCTGGAGAAGGCACACCATCCGCGCCTACGATTCCCGGCTCAGCGTGTGCGTGCAGCAGGTCCGCCGCATACCTCGGTCTGCGGCGGACCTGCTGCACTTGAGATCGTACTCAAACCTTGAAGTATTCCCGCCTCCGACGCTTTTCGATACCACTGGACCAGCTGAACGAGTAGGTCAGCCGATAGAAACTTCAGGGACAACACGGCAGAGATACGCGGCCCCGATCAGGGCCCATTTTCATTTCTAGCTGATAACGCGAATGGAGTAACAGTAAATGCAGATAGCGGAGAAGATGTCCTGCGCCCGCGAGGAGGGATGTCCTGGGTACTACGAGGTTCGGATTCCGGCCTTCTTCGCCCTCAACACTGACCAGTCCCTGTCTTTCTCCCTCCTCGGTGAGGGAACGGGCATGGGCGGTGTGGTCACCGACTGCACCGAGTGCGCAATGCCCGCACCCCGCGTTCTCCTCCACGGCCTCGGTGAGGCCATCCACGAGCTGGAGACCAAGCTGAAGGAAGTACTCACGTGACCGCCACCCTGCGCTACGACGTCTGGATCGAACGCCCCGACGCGGTGGAGAAGCTGATCCAGTACATGGGTCTCCACCTGGTCGCCTACCCGCATGGAAGCTCGGCGAAGAAGTTCGGCGGTCAGGTGGTCGGCCTTGACCCCGAGAAGCAGACCGCGTCTCTGCGCCGGTACGACACCGGTGAAATCACCGAGTTCCTGCTTCCCACCACGATCTTTCACTACACGACTGTGATCGAGTCGCCCTACCAGGACCTTGCCGTCGGGCAGCGAAGGCTCTTTGAGTGGTACTGGGACGCCGACGGTCGCCCCATAACCGAGCCGGTCACCCTCGTCGGCACGGTCGAGAAGGTCAAGGACAGCGGGGTCACCTTCTGGGTGACCGACAACCGCATGGGCGGCCATGGCTGGTGGGCCCATCTCAAGAACAAAGACGCCGCGAAGCACGCGATACGCACGGTGGATCTCAAGCCCCAAACCAAGAACTGACTACACGCCACCCAAATGGGTGGCCGGTCGGAATCATGAAGCGCTTGTTGAGTAGACCCCACAACCACACCTGAACGACGAGAGAGACCAATGACCGCCACCATCACCGAACCGCCCTACGACCGCACCACACCGGCGGCTGTACCCATCGAGTACCGCACCATCGTCGCCGACTGGGAACTCCTCGATGGAGTCTCCGTCGATCTGCGCCCCGTCGTCGTCACCGTGCCCGCAGCCACGACGGACGAGGCTATCGAAGCCGCGTCGGACCGACTCCAGGATCATTTCGGTCCGAACGTTCCGGAACTCGGCTACGAGGAAATCGAGCGCGACTGGTGGTTCGGCCTCAACGAAACTGACGCCCTTCTGCGGGTGTGCGCCGTCATCGTCGGGGCCCCGACTCTCGACAATGACGACGAGATGACCAACGAGATCCACTGACCCGCCCCGGCCGAGTCTGTGCGCGGTCTTCGCTGAGCTATTCCTTCCTCTCATTTCACACGGACCCGCTGGAGGACTGAAATGCACTGCACCCACACCGACCTGTCCGGCGGTATCCGTTCCAATTGCAGCACCACGGAATTCGCCGCCATGGTCTCCGCCATGCTCACCGTCGACCTCCCCGGCGAGGAACAGGACCACACCGTCGACCTGGACGGCCTGGCGCACGAAGACATCGACCTCGTCTGCAAGAAGTGCGGCAATCCGCTGGAAGGGCCCGAATTCGCCAAGGCCATAACCCTGCTGATCCTCAAGCTGGAGAAGCGCCTGGGAGCCGGACTGGGCTCGTTCTCCTCCTACACCTTCAAGGACGGCACGGTCATCCACCCCGAGCAGCTCCAAGTGACGCCGCTGCGGGACGTGACCGCTGGCCCCGCCTATCAGAAAGCCGTCAAGCAGCGAGCCCGCTACGAACAGTGGATGGCCAGCCAGCAGGCCCGTGTCAACTCCGGCGAGATCCACGAGATGGACCTGCGGGTCATGTGCAGGCCGTGGCATATGAGTATCGCCATGCACTACGCCGCCCTGCTCGACGAACTGGCCTCCTGAACACCCCGACCGAAGCCCATCCTGACAACATCAGAAAGGCATCCGGTAGCCATGGCCGACCGCCCCCCAACTGAACACGCCGACCGGCGGGGCAATGACCAAGCCCCGCAGTCCCGCCCAGTGGCACGGCCACCCCTTCGTGTGGGCCTGGTATGTCTCCCTTGCCTCCCTCGACGTCACCTTCATCGAGGACAGGTGCCGCGAGGCCGAGGCTGAAAACGCACCCGCCGACGCCGTCTACAAGACCGACATCAGGAACATCCCGCCCAACGAGTGGATCACACTCGAGCAGCTCTCCGAAGACCACCGCGAACGCGTCCGCGACTACGGCAACACACTGCTGCACTGGGAGCAAGAACTGAAGGCGCGCCGGAATGGGCCGGTGGTCCAGCCGCTCCACGCCCATCAGCCCACCGTGGCCCCGACCGTCCCCACGTCGGCCGACCCGCGCGAACACTGACAAACCACACGACGCCGCCCGCCTTGTACCCGGCCGGGTTCCAGAAACGGGCTCATTTCGCTTCTTCCCCGAAGACCCCTGGGTTCTGGCCGCTCGGGGCCCCTTTCGCATGCCCGAAACACTCCGAGAAAGGCACTTCGCCATGCGCGACGCCAGCCGCCCCGACAGCGACTACAGTCTGCTGCCGGTGATGGAGACCAACACTGCCTACCCGCTTACCCACTACACGATCGGCGTCCACCTCGGCCTGAAGGAGTTCACCGAGGACAACGCCGCTGAGGCCTTGCGCAGGACAAGGGCGTTCCTCGGCCTCTACGAGGAGGCCGGCAAGCCGCTGATCTCCCGCCAGGATGGCTCGCCCATACTGGCCCAGCAGATCGACAAGGCGTTCATCCGGCACCACTTCGGCCAGAAGATGAGCTTCGGCATCAGGACGTCTGACGAATTCGACGAGCACCTCCTGAATATCCGATCCAGCCTCACCGGCATCCCTCGCCGCTCCTACCGCCGCATCACATTCCTCGGTCTCGCCCGGCCGAACCAGCACCCCTTCCAAATCTTCCAGGAGATCGACGACCGGTATCGCTCGGAGGCCCGCCGGGTCGAGATCTTCACGGACGGCACCCTGCTGTGGCGGGAGGACGGCTACCACGGCCTGGGGCCCGCGGAGATGGAGCACACCGAATCCGAGGATGTCCCTGGTCTCGGCATCATCAACGACCGCACCAACCAGCACGCCGAATCCGTGTCGGCCGCTGAGTTCGAGGCCCTCTTCGAGCGCGCCCAGGGCCTCACCTGCGGCTGGGTCGTCGACTGCGAGCCGTCAGCTGACGAGCAGCCCAGCATGGCGATCTACTGCGAGGAGGCCCGGCCCGAGGACGAGCCCTTCTGCGGACACCACATGCGCTCCGCCCGCCTGATGCTCCCCGCCCTGTACCCGGCAGCGTAAGTGCGGCGCGGCAAGGACACAGCAGCAACGGCCGGCGGCTGCCGCACTGGTGGGGAAAGCCGTCGGCCACGCTCCGGAAGAAGCCCGCGCTGCCCAAGCTGCGCCACCCGCATTCCAAGATGAACGGGATCGACGACAGGGACGAACACCAAACTCATTCTCCGCCTCCCGCCCCTCTGTTCAACAGCCCCATCCATCAACGGACGCGAGACTGGCAGCGTCTTGGTTGGCATGGCAGCGGGTGCGGAGAGCATCGACGATCTGGGCATCCTGCAGCACGGCACGATGCCGGGCGACAACGACGGCATGTGCCTCCGGACCCCGTGGTCCAGGTGTTCTCGGACGAGCCGGCCTCCGCCCCACGAAATAACCACTGCCTCGACGACGAAGGCTTCGGGAATTTGCCCATCGGGCTGAGCCCGAGGCGAGGCCTCGGCCGTTGCTCAGAAGCCTGAGCAACGGCCGCATGAACCGCTTCGAGATGAGGATTCCGGTGTGGGACAGGGCCTCTGCCTCTCGCGCTGGGCCAGTGCCACGGAGGTCACGGCTTGGCGGAGCTGGTAGAACCTGCGGGCGGCTGGCCACTGGACGATGTCGCAGACCTACCGAAATGACCAGTACCAACGGAATGCACTTTCAGCGACGAGCGGTTTCGGTGGAGGTCGTCAACCGGCAGCCATAGCCTTTCTCTGACGTAGACGCTCGCGTACGGAGCCAATCATGGGAAGCGTCAGGCCTGAGAAGAGGAACAGCACTGCCAGCCCGCTAAGGGCGGGGCTCACAGCCTCTTCGACCTTCAGCGGCCAAGGATCGTTCAGGATGTAGAAGATGATGTACGACCCTTTGGAGAGGGAGTACGCCATGCCCAGAGCGGCGGCCGTTGAAGACAGGGCGAAGCCGGCACCGCTCCAGGGGCGAATTCTCCAGTTGCGTCGCGCCGTTCTGCCACACATGAATGCAAGCTCGCCACAAGTGACAAGGACGTACGAAAGGTAGACGAGTAGGTAGACGGCGACCTTGGGGTCATCAACGTATGCGGTGGTGAACTGGACCTCGGGCCGGTTCGTGGCCAGGAATAGCGGCACCATGATCGCCAGTTCCACCAGCGCGGCGAAACCGCGCTGGAACATTGCGGACTTCAGGTACTCGGGTCGGTAGGCCAGATCCACCATCGTGATCTGCAGAGCGGCACACCACAGTATTGCGCAGACATGGGCTACAAGTTTGCCTACATTCGCGATACCCGTGATGTCCTCCGCCTCTTTGGCGACTACAGGAATGGCACACAGGACGCCCAAAGTGCACACACTGAAGGCAATGGCGATGGCCCATGTGGAGACGCGTGGGTTGCCCACGGCTCGCCGTGTGCAGAGTGCTGAGACGAGCAAACCTGCCACGGTGCACGTCCCAAAGACTATGCCGTCCACTTACAGCCCTTCCAGTGCGTCGGCCGCATAGCGTGCGGCCTCGTCTTTGCTCCGTCGGCGTTGACGTTTACCCGGCGCCTCAGTGGCGTCACTTATGGTCACCCGATTCAGGTCGAGGCCGGCCCTACGCCGTTCCAAGTCTTGGATGACGTCCTGCAGTTCACTGGGTGGAAGTCCGCTGAGCAGGATCAGGACACGGCGCGCGAGCGGTTCCTCAAAGGCCAGCAGGGCCTCAAGGTCGTCGTAGCTCTCATGCGGCAGCAGGTGAGCGGGCGGGACACCGCCGAGAGCCTCGCACAGAGCCATGATCGTGTTAACAGTCGGGTTGTCCTGAGAACCGTTGGCCAGCTTGGCGATGGCGGCATGCGACACCGAGGGGTGCTCACCCGGCAATTCATCCACGGAAGCCGACAGCGAGCGCGACGTGTGCGCCCGGCCCCGGTGGCCGGCCATGAGTGCTTTGAGCTTCTCCGCCAAGGGCAGGCGGCTGCTGTTGCTCACCACGGACAGAAACTACCGGATGTGGCCTGGAGGCCGCCCTGCTGGTATCTGCACACGACCATGTACCGGTCTCTCGCTCTGTTGGGGACTCGTATGTGTGTACTTTAGTTGACACGCTCGCGTGCGCAAGGCAGGATCACGATCGGGAAATATCCCGCTGCGCAGCGGGATGTGCGCAAACTGTGACTGCTAGGGCTTCTAGCATCTCGGCCTGGGCGTCCCATGTGTCATGGATCCGTGGTGGCCCGCCAAGCAGTAGGAGGGCGGACGTACTAGGAGGCCGGCGCGCGCCGCATGACCCGCGGTTAGCGCCTTCAGAGCAGGTGCTGCGCCGCGAGGGGGAGAGCTGAAGGTGAAGTCAACAGCAGCGATCGGACGGGCCAATGCGTGCGTGGCGCACCAAATGAGCCGCGCCTCCCCTGGTGCACTTCAGTGCAGAGTTTCGAGCGAGTCCTTCAGGCGCTTGTGTGGTGCATTTTCCCGGCCCGGGTCTCTGTTATCGGCAGGACGAAGAACCCATGAATGCCCCGTCGAGGCAACCCTGAAGACCTGAATCGCGGCAAGGTCCCGTATGGCTATGC
Source organism: Streptomyces sp. NPDC015032 (assembly GCF_043080425.1). Lineage (NCBI taxonomy): Bacteria > Bacillati > Actinomycetota > Actinomycetes > Kitasatosporales > Streptomycetaceae > Streptomyces > Streptomyces sp. NPDC015032. Next base: position 54,608 of record NZ_JBIBVN010000036.1, read on the forward strand.
AACTTCGCCTCACGCACCTGTAAAGGTTGCGCGATGCGGCACTCGTCGATCGAGCACAACTGGAGTGCTCTCATGAAGTCGTGACTGCCTGTGTGCCATAACGACTCAAACGTCAATGGTGCATTCGCGACTTTGTCCGGATAGTCCGAGGAGCGCTCGATGCCGACACTGGGCTCGCTGCCCACCGACAAGCCTGAACTCAGACTGACGTTCATATGGGCTGACCCAAAGCGCTCCAGGGCTACGGAGATTACCGGCGTTGTAACCATGGCCCCAGAGCAGTTACTGGAAGATGGTGTCCCGGGAAGCCTGCCCGACGGCTCCCTTGTCCTGATCATTGGTGCAGTGCCTTTTCGGCTTCGTGGCCGCATCACGACGGTGCTGGGAACATTGCTTCAGCGCATGAGCCAGAAGGGGAGTCCAGGGCTCATTGTCAGCGCCGTTTCCGATGCTCGTCAGCCGTTTCCCCAGTCCGTCGTGGATCAGGCTAAGCGCCTGAACGTCCCGCTTTTGATCACGACCGCGCCTGCAGAGAAGTGGGAAGGCGTACACGAAGCGATCCAGCGGTTCCGGCTCAGGCTTGCCGAGCGCCGAGCTTCACATCTCAGCTCACTCCTGCAGGAATTGCCGGCTCAGCTTGCCGACTCCCGGGCCATGCAGCGCATTGCGGACTGGCTCGCACGTGTCCTGGACGTTCAGGTCCTGGTCAGTGAGCCGGAGAGGGTCCTTGCCGCTTCGCCAGCCACCGCGGCCGAGCAGCTGGCGCAAGCCATCATCCAGCAGTCTGTCGATGTCGGTCTGCCCGACGCTCCCTCCAGGCCGCATACCCAGCTCATCCCGCTGGCTCCGACCTCGGCGGTGGACACGGTACTCGCCGTGGCGCGCCGAATTCCGTTCGACGCCGCGGACCTGCTGCTACTGCGTCATGCTGCGAAGTTGTTGGGTCTCGTGGACCAGGCGCGCCGCGAGTACCGGGCAGCCTCTGACGCCTCCAGGGCCGCACGCAACGCAGCTTTTGAGTTGCTTTTAGATGGTGAGGTGGCAAAAGCCCGTCGTGTCATGACCAACCTGGTACCAGGGCTACTGGAGCCGGACACTGCTCGTGTCTTCGTCGTAGAAACCGAGCAGGCGTATAGGGATACCGCTGTGCGCCGCTGCACTGCCGCCATCGGTCATCATGCCCTCGTCGTTCCCGACTCAAGGAGAGCACGAAGGATCTTAATCGTGCATCCGATCCGTTCCGAGGAGGACAATGGGGCTGCCGTCTCTGCGGAGCTGACCCACCTGGTCGGCACTTTCGGAACCCATTCGTCGCTGGGCGGCAGCGGCGTCTACTCCATGACGCTACTCGCCGATGCCCTTCACGAGGCGACCACTGCGCAGAGCTTTGCTGCGCTGCAGCCGGACCCCATAGCTCTTTCGGTGCATGGATCCGACCTCGTTAGCCTCCTTCCTCAGTCGGAAGCACAGCACTGGGCCCGTCATCTGCTGAGTCCGCTGATGCGGGACGAGGCACAGTGGGAGTCGATGCGCGAGACACTCCCGGCCGCTCTCGCCTACCCGTACACGGTGGCTGCTCGCCGGCTTCACTTGCACCGCAATACCGTCATGCGCCGTGTTCGCACCGCGGCTGAAGTTCTGCACATGGACTTCGGCCGGGTGGGTGACCGGATCACCGTCGCCTTGGCTCTGGAAATGGTCACGCAGCGAGAGACCGCCGATCCGCCCGGGCTGGCAGCCTCAGCCCCTCCTTCCTTGGCGCGACTCCTGGCTCCGCCGCAGATACACGCCTGGGCGCAGGCTCTGGTCAGGCCGGTTCAGGCAGACCGCCGTAACCTTCTGACCACGGCACGTGCCTGGCTTGCCTTTGACACGCATGTCGAGCCTGCGTCCCGTGCGCTCGGACTCTCCGAGGTGACGGTCCGCTCCCATCTGCGCGCTCTTGAGAACCACATGCAGCGAGATCTGTCCACCCTTTCCGGTGCGCGCGACCTTCACGTCGCTCTGCATGTCGCTACAGGCAACCCTGGTCTTCTCACGGATCGCCCCGATGACGGCCTGCGAGTCGTGGCCTGAGCCAGAGCGGGAGCCCAGTCCAGTCAGCCGACCCCTTCGTTCATTAAAGTGAATAATGACCCCGCGTGCGTGAGTTGCATGCGGGGTCACAGGTGTCTTCGGTAGGTGGGATCCGCGCCTGTAACCGACCGAGCGGTCTCAATGGGGACTGTCGCATATCATTCTGTTTGTGCGGTGAGTCGGAGCTGGTGGAAATGGACTTGGCCTTCTCGGTCGGAAGAGCCTGACTGCGGGGCAAGGTCTTGAGCGTGCGGTGTCGACACTGGTCAACTCAAGCGGTGTGTACTGGCTTTGGTGGTCAACTGAATGGCTGCCCCGGGGCGCCTGCGTCAGTGGTGTGCACCCTCGGCGCGAACATCTCGCAGAAGGTGCACGCCTGCACTCCCAGATGGGTGCACGGTGACTGTTAGGTGCAGAGTCGAAACATCCAACCGGTCGGTTTGTGCAGAGGTGTAATGGCGCTACCTGTTGCATATGCGTAGCGTTGCTTATGCAAGTGAGTCTCGATTGAGAGGTCTTGCCGCGCCGCAGTGAAGAACGGTTGAGGCTCGCTGCTTCGAGGCATGTGTCCCAACCAATACACCCTCTAACACCACAAACCTCCCGGATCTCGCCTATGAAGGAGCGCACCGGTGATCCACCCCCACCCAGAAGCGTCCAACTCTGACGAGTTCAAAGGCTTCAACGAAGCCCGGCGCATCATGTGGTGCCATGAGGCTCGTGCCCGCGTGTATGAGCGGTTCATGCAGACGGGCTTCATCGATGACGCGAATGTTGCAGCGGTCCACGTCGACAACACCAGCAGGGCGGACCGTGTGTTCCTCGTGGCATTCGACAATGCCGGCCGGCAGGTCGGCGTCGACACGCTCTACATCGACGAGCCGAATCAACACCTCGACATCACGCCCGAGTTCGACCACGACTTCACCGGCATGGACGTTGTGCCGGACTCTCACCTTGACCAGGCCATCTCTCGCGAGAACGGCTGGGTCGTCAACCTGAAGACACTGCGCGAGTACGAGCCCTTGGCCGATCGCCGGGCTACGCAGCGCGTGGTGTTTCTGGCGCATCTGCAGGACATGATGAAGAACGGCGAGGTCCGCGGATTCCTGTTTGGCCGGGGTGATTCTGATGACACTGATGCGGCGTGAGAGCCCACGACCTTGTACCTCAGACGACCCCGTCGGCCAGGCTGCCGGCGGGGTCGTCTGATTTCTGACGCTGTTACAGTGCCGCATTTTCGCAATAGGGGAGGGGGTCAGCACAGCTGATCCGGGTGTCGAACCCAGGCCGAGTTCCTTGCGGGGAGACATACCGTGGACCGGCTCACGCCGGTCCCGGGTGACGCCTCGCGGGGAGCCCTACGGGGTCACGCAGTTCGTCTTCGACACCGTCGACTTCCATGAGCGGAATCCATGAGCAAACCACTGAGCATGGCCGACCTGGCGGTCAAGCTGCTCGGCGAGTGCAAGCTCGAATGCCCGTAGGACTGCGCTCCGGTGGCATCCGGTCCGTGGACAACAAGGTCTAGCGGCTGCACTGGGTACGCATGTAGTTCTCCCCAGGCACTGCACCAGCTGCGCACGCGACTGATGGACCCGCAGGCCCGCCTGGAAGCAGAATCCTCCACCTGGGAAGACGACGATACCCTGACTGCCTCGTGGCGATCAGGGCATCGAATCAGGCTCGGTACGCGGCAGTGCCGCCCTGCCGGGTCATCACACCGGCGGGATGAGCAGCGAAGCCCCCGCGTAGATGAGATTCGGATTTTGGATCTTGTTCGTCTCGACCAGAATGCCGATCGGCGCCCCCGTCGTCCCCGAGATCGCGGTGAGCGTATCGCCTGGCTTGATGGTGTACGGCTTCGCCTTCGGTGCGGGCTTCGCCTCGACCGGTGCACCCGATCCGTTGGGCTTGTCCTCGTCGCCGCGACCGGGCGTCGGATCCTGACTCGCCCCGCTCTCGTCCCGCTTCCCCGTGCCGCCCTCGCTCGGCTGCTGGGCGCTGCCGCCTCCGGTGCTCTTCTCGCCGGGATTCCCCGGTGTCTCGACCGGGGCGTGATTGCCCTGCAGCGCCTGGATGAAGTCGCCGTCGGACGTCGCGAGCTGCATCAGGCCCCACCCTGCGAAGAGCGCCGCCCCGCCCACCATGACGCTGGCGGCGATGACGGGCCCGTTGCCGAAGCCCATCGGGCCGGCATGGCTCCCCGCGGCTGCCCTCGTCTGCGCCGACGGCGTCACTGCCGCCCTCACTGGCCTCTGAATCGTAGCCGTCATCCCTGTCCCAACTCCTCTGCGAATAGTGCGCACAACCATTCATGTCCGACATCGACATTCTACTCATAGCCGAAGTGAAGTTGATAGAATAAGAGATTGGATGGCAGTCCGAATCCCGCCCGATAGGCCCCAATGAGCCCCTGATCCGCCGACCGCCAGACCGAACGAAGGAACCGCACCACCATGACCAACTACTCCATCTCCGCCAGCCAGATCACCGAGGGCAAGAGCGTCTTCATCCGCGGGAAGCTCGGCTTCGCCGTACTCGCCCGCCTCATCGAGGGCGCAGAGCTCGTCACCAGCGACCAGCGCAAGACGAAGAACGGCATGAACCCCGTCGGCAAGCCGCACACCACCGCGACGATCACCCACGCCGAGGTCCAGTTCGCCGATCCGAACAGCCCCACCCTCGAAGAGCAGTTCGTCTCCGAGCGCCGCTACGACTCCCCGAAGCGGCCCGAAACCGGACCCAACTACTCCATCGACTCCAAGGGCAGCACCCTGCCGGTCATCGCGATCCCTTCTCTGAAGGGCGACGGCACCTACGACCAGGACGAGTCCGGCCAGGAGCTCGCGCAGGGCCTCGACGTCACGCTCGTGATGCGCACCTACAAGCCGAAGAACTTCAACAACCGTGGCCTGGCCCTCGAACAGGTGATCGTTCACGAGACGCCGCGCTACTACAATGCCAGCGGCATCGACCAGGCTGAGCTGGCTGCGCGTGGCATCGTGCTCAACGGCACGCCGCGCCCCGTTCAGGCCACTCCTGCCACTCCTGCCGTCCCGGTGGCGACCGAGATCGAGGACGGCCTGTCCTTCCCGGCCCCGCAGCCGGCGTCCGCACCTGTGGACGTGGCCGCGCAGGCTCCGGTTCAGACCGCCCCGGCGACCGTCGCTGTTACTCCCGCTCCTGTCGCCGCTCCGGCTCCGGCTCCGGCCCAGGAGGAGACCCTGGAGCAGAAGCTCGCGCGTCTTGAGGCCGAGAACGCCTCCCTCAAGGACGCCGGTTCGGCCGTGGGCTCGCCCGTAGCCACCGGCCCCTGGAACGGCTCCGGCCCGGCCCAGGAGGCGGGGATTACCTACCAGGGCTGATCCACGCTGACCATCGATGAGACCCCCGTACTCGCATCCGTGCAGTACGGGGGCCCTGTCTTTCCCTTCCCCTCCTGGTTTCTCTGATCGAAAGCGTGCAGCCCACGATGACTCCAGCGATGACTCCAGCCGACGCTCATGCCTGGTTCCCGCAGTTCTACGGCAACCCCGCGATCTGCACTCTTGCCAGTGCCTGTCGGTGGACCATCTCCGGACAGATCGGGGAAGAGACCCTTGGCGATCCCACCAAGCAGCCGAAGCGCAAGGTCCCGATCGACGTACGGCACCTGCTCGACGGCTGCACGTCCCGCTGTAAGCACGCCGGCCCGCTACGTGGAGCCTTCGCCCTGGACGCGACCTGCCTGCTCACCCTCGACGAACTCACCGCGGCGATACCGAACGCCGCGAACACCGCCTTTTACCTCCAAGCTCAGACTGACGGGCTGCTCGTCCTCGACATCGAGGCCGACTGCCCGCCAGATGTGGCCACAGATCTGCTGCGGTTGCCGGGCATCCTCTACTCGGAGCTGTCGATGTCCGGCCACGGCTTCCATCTCGTCATGCCGCTGCCGAAGAACTTCCACGACTTCCACGTAGCAGCTGGCAAGCGCGTCCTGCGTGAGGAACACGGATGGTACGAGCTGCTCCTGGACCACTGGTCGACCTTCACCCGCCAGCCGGTGCCCGACCGCATCATCGCTCACGTCGACGCAGCAACTACCGCGCCGGCCTTCGCCTCCATCGAGGACCTCTACGCGCAGCTGGCCGTGAACGCCAGCGAGAGCTCCGGTGCTTCAGCATCAGCTGTCGACACCGCCGAGGACATGCCCGACATCCCATACTCGCAGACCATCGTCGAGCAGACCCTGGCCGGTGCACGTCACCAGCTTCGGGATCCCGGCGACTTCAACCACGACATGTCCCGCTGGGAGTTCTCGGTTCTCGCCTCGCTCCACGGCTGGATGCGGACGCAGCTGCGCGCATACAGCGCCCTCGGCGTTGAGTACTCAATGGGCGACACCGCGTGGTTGCTCTACAAGGCGGCGCTCGACGTCATCCCTGCGCGCCCCAAGCACAGCGAGCGGCGCAACGGCCGGCCCTTCCTCCTCGACCGGGCGGCTGCGCTCGTGGCCGACCGCGAGGCCCGTCCCTCGTCGGCCGACTGACGCTCTGTGCCTGTTCCTGTTGCTGCTTCCGGCAGCGGGTGGGGTGCGTGACGGTTGCTGCGGCGGAGCCGAGCGTAGGTGGAGACAGCGCTGGATCGCGCGGAGCGCGATCGGGTGGCGATGTGCAGCAGGGCTCCATCGCCACGAATGGCGGGGGTGCAGATCTCACATGGGCTCGGACGGCGCGGCCCGCGCCACAGGACCGTTCACGGCCTATGCAGCTTCGGCGGCGCCGAGAGCAGCAGCGCCGTCCTCCGACGTCTCTTCTCTATCTCTCTCTTCCTGTCCCACGCACAGAAAAGACATCGACATGAAGTTCAACGACACCCTGAAGACCCTCATCAAGCAGTCCCTTGAGGTCGGCGCGACGCCCGCTCTCATGGGCGAACCCGGCATTGGCAAGTCCAGCTTCGTCGAGGACCTGGCCTACTCCATGGGCACTCAGGCCTTCACGCTGCCGTGCAACCAGCTTGCCGACAAAGCCGACCTCACCGGTGCGCGCCTGGTGCCGTACACCAAGGACGACGGCACGCAGAGCTACAAGCAGGTCTTCTACCCGCACCAGGTGATCCAGGAGTGCATCGACTACGCCGAGAAGAACCCGCGCGAGTGGCCGATCCTCTTCCTCGACGAGGTCAACCGCACCACCTCCGACGTCACCTCCGGTGCGCTTACCCTGGTCACGCTGCGCCGCATGGGGTACGTCGAGCTGCCCAAGAACGTCCGCATCGTCGTGGCCGGCAACGACAGGGGCAACGTCACCTCGCTCGACGAGGCAAGCCTGTCCCGCTTCGCGATCTTCCACGTCGAGCCCGACGCCGCAACCCTCATGTCCGTCCTCGGCGACAACATCAACCCCTGGGTGAAGACGGTGCTCACGCAGTACCCCGGGCTCGTCTTCCAGAAGTCGACGCCCGAGGCCATCGTCGCCGACGGTCAGGACGACGACGACAACGGCAACGTCACCATGGCCGAGCTGTTCGACGGCGGCGAGGAGATGAACCAGCTCACCACGCCGCGCACCATCGACAACCTGTCGAAGTGGCTCAACGCGGCCGACCCGCAGCAGCTGGCGCAGTACCTGGCCACCCCGATCCAGATCGGCGACCGCGAGACCTCGCTGCTGAACGAGGCCATCGAGGCCTACGTCGGAGACACCATGTTCACCACGCAGCTCGTGGCCACCATCGCCCAGGACCTGGCGAACAACGCCGGCGGCGTGCAGCACAACCGGGTGAACGTCCCGAAGCCGAATTGCTACCAGAGCCTGACGTCCGCAGCGACCATGACCGACATGACCGCGGTCATTGCGACGCTGACCGGCAACGAGAAGTCCGGGTCGCTGCTGTACGCGCTCAAGGAGAGCGAGGACAACGCGCGCCTCATCGAGCAGCTGGCCCAGGCCATGACCCAGATCGAGCCGGAGCACACCCGCACGCTCATCGAGATGGTGACCAGCCAGCAGATCGACCGCACGAACCTGGAGGCCTTCATGGAGGTCGACGCTCCGATCGTCAACCAGGCCAAGCCGGTCCTCTCGGCCTTCCTCTGATCGCTCGCTCACCGGTGGTGGACCTGCTGCGGGCTGCCGTCCTTGCTGCAACTCTCCACCACCGGCGGCGCTCTGCCGCCGCCTCGTCCTCAGAAGGAGACCACGACCCATGACGATCACCGTCACGAACCAGAAGCCGGCCGTACTCGACGCACTGCACACCATTTCGTGCACCGGTGATTACGACCCGATGCCGGCGATCCAGCAGACCCTCATCGACCCGCTGCTGAAGCCGTTGAACCCCAACGCCCCGGCGAGCATCACCGACGCCCAGGGCGTTGATCTGACGGGGGGCATCCCGGACCTGGTCCTGAGCTGCCTCGGCGACACGCTGAACGTGGCCAGCGAGCAGACGGTCAAGGAGCTGCTCGGGCAGACCCTGATCAACTTCGACCAGGGCACACCGCTGCCGGTCGCCGAGCTCTTCGCCGTCCAGGCCGGGCAGCAGAACAAGATGCCAGCGCCCTCCCCGCGGGTGCTCTACACCGCGCAGGCTGATGTCCTCCCGGCCGCGAAGGCTCTGCTGGCGGGGACCGGCGAGGCGAGCGCCTTCTTCGCCTCGGTCGCCTACACCTATCACCCCGACACCCTCGGGTTCTGGTTCCAGTCCTCCGCGGCCTTCGACGGCTTCAAGATCTGGCTGTCCCAGCAGACGCAGACGGCGGCCAGCGCGCTGCCGCTGGCCACCACCAAGCTGCTCAACGACTTCACGGCCCTGTCCCTGAAGGGGCTCACCGATTCGCTGCTGGTGCGCAAGGACGACTCTGACGCCAACGATGAGCACTCCTTCGCTCGGGTGCTCGTGCACATGCTCATGAACTACGTCGAGCAGCAGCGGGTCCAGGCCAGCCAGCAGAACACCGCCATGGAATCCGGCGTCCTGCCGTTCACGATCGGGGAGCTGTTCTGCCCGCGCTCCCTCGTCCTGGTCAACGTCGAGGCCCATGCCCGGGCCACCCCGGCGAAGATCACGGGGGAGTGGAACCTCATCAATCAGTCGCTGGCTTCGCCGGTGAAGGTCGTCTCGAACACGACGCTGTCCAAGCTCACGTCGCTGCCACGGGCCGCCGCCCGGGCCGCTGCTCTGGGGGCCACGCAGCAACCGGGCCAGCCTGGCAGCCGTAGCGCCCAGGTGGCGTTCCGCAAGCAGCCGCCGAGCAAGCTCGACCTGTTCAAGGACATCACCCGCGTGCTGCGCCGGATGGGCAAGGTCAACAAGTCGCAGAACGTCTTCCGTACGACGATGGCGACCTTCCTCAAGGCCAACCGCCGGAACCCGGACGACTTCAATAAGCCCGGCCGGATCACCTCGGTGCAGTACATGCCCGACCTGCACATCTACATCGACACCTCCGGTTCGATCTCTGAGGAGAACTACCAGGAGGCGGTCATGATGCTCATCCAGATCGCCAAGAAGCTCAACATCAACCTGTACTTCAACTCGTTCAGCCACTTCCTGTCCCAGGAGGTGATGCTGCGCACGCAGAACAAGTCGACGGCTCAGATCTGGAAGGAGTTCCGCAGGATCCCGAAGGTGTCGGGCGGAACCGAGTACACGCAGATCTGGCAGTACATCAACGCCAGCCGGGTGCGCCAGCGCAGGCTCTCGCTCATGGTCACCGACTTCGACTGGCTGCCGCCGTCCACGCGTCAGGACCACCCGAAGAACCTGTACTACGCGCCGTGCTCCGCCATGGACTGGTCGTCCATGGTGGACCTGGCCAAGCGCTACGCCGACTCGATGAAGCACATCGACCCGAGTATCCGGCAGAGGCTCCTCGGCATGGTCGTCTGACCCTGCGCCCTCCAAGAACCGCCAAGAGCGGTGCCGTGCGACCAACTCCCCTGGCCGGGCACCGCTCTTGGCCACTCCTGCCTTTGTCTCCCGTCCACCCCATCCTCGCTCGACCGCACCGAAGGAACCGTCGATGCGAATCCCCACGGATGTGCTCGCACTTCTCTCAAACCGCACCAGGACCGACGGCCATCGCCTGATGCTCGTCGGCCCCCGCCTCGCTCCCGCCCTGTACCAGCGCGTTAACGAGGTCCTCGAAGCGGTCGGCGGTCGATGGACGAAGACCGAGGGTGCGCACCTCTTCCCCGTCCACGCCGCCGAGGCGCTCGCCCCAGTGCTTGCCACCGGTGAGGTCGTGACCCTGGGGGAGAAACGCACCCTTGCTCAGTACTTCCCCACACCCGAACCCGTTGTCGATCAACTCATCGCTCTGGTCACTTTTGAGCCCGGCATGACCGTGTTGGAACCGTCTGCCGGCTCCGGTGCCATGGCCACAGCTGCAGCAGCCCGCGGTGCGATCGTGGACTGCATCGAGCGGGACCCCGGATACGCCACTGTCCTGTCCGATACGCATGCGGCGCGCCGGGTGCAGGTCGCTGACTTCCTCACCGTCCCTGCCGAACCTCGCTTCGACCGGGTGCTGATGAACCCACCGTTCACCCGTGGCACCGACATGGCCCACGTCACCCATGCCCTACGGTTCCTGAAACCGGACGGGCTGCTGGTGTCGGTCATGTCGTGGACCGTCGCTGAACAGACTGGCAGCACCACAGCCTTCCGAAAGCTCGTGGAACAGCGCGGTGGTCTCGTCGAAGCACTTCCGGCCCGGGCGTTCGCCCAGTCCGGGACGACCATCGACACCGTCCTCGTCACCATTCTTGCCACCCGTCCGGCCGATGCACGGCCCACGGTCTGGCCTGCGCGTGACATCCCCGCCCAGGACTCGGAAGAACTCGGAAACCCGGCCGACATCGCCGCGGAAATCGTCGCTGATCTTCGCAAGGCGGTCGCCGCTTTCGAAGAGGTTGCCGCCGCGCTCACCAAGCCTGCGCCCACCACCGCGCCGGGCACTGTCGAGGCCACCTGATCCGGGCGGGGTGACGGGCCCTTACGGCGAGGCCATGCTCCGGCACGAGCGCTGGCTTCTCGGCTCGGGCGGCCTGGTGGTCAGTCTGTGCGCGCCCGGGGTGCCGCTGAGCTCCGCCCGCGCGAATCAGCGGCAGTGGCTCATGACCACTCTCACGCCGGCGGTGGTCGTAGTTGAGGCGGCCCTCGGTAGCCCTACGGCGAACACTCCTCGGGTGGAGGGCCGCCCTCTGCTGGCCGTGCCGGGACCCATCACGTCGTCCATGTCCACTGGGACGAACTCGCTGATCCGGGACGGAGCGGCCCAGGCCGTCATGTCCGTCGACGACATCACAGCGGTGCTGGCCCGGCCCTGACCAGCACCGCGGGGGCGAACACGTCCCGTGGCGGGAGGCCGGGCCTGGAACAGACGGCGGCCTTCGCCGGCCCGGCCCCGCAAGGCCGGGCCGAGGCCACCCCATCGAATCCGTGAGCGATCACCGAACAGGAAGTGACATGACCGAGATCCGGACCACCGCAGGGCGCCCGATCGGGGCACGCGGCCTGAAGACCCGCAGCCAACTCCTGCTCAGCCTCGCAAAGTTGCTGGCCGAGTCCGGCTATCACGCGACGAGAGTGATCGATGTCGCCCGTCGCGCACGTACCTCGCCCGCGACCTTCTATCAGTACTTCGCGGACGTCGACGCAGCCGTCCTGGAGCTGGCCCGGCCCGCGGCGCAAGAGGGAAGCGACGGACTGATCTACGCGGAGATCGGCAGCTGGTGGGGCGAAGGGCGTCGCGCGGCCGGGAGCACGGTGGACGCCGTCTTCGCGTTCTGGCGGGAGCACGAGGTGGTCCTGCGGGTGGTCGACCTGCGGGCGGCCGAGGGCGACAGCCGGTTCACCGAGATCCGCCGCCACGTGCTCTCCGGTCTCCTGGGGCACCTGGAGTACGCGATCACCACCCGTCCGTCATCACCCGGCGCGACGGCCGACTCCTTCGCCGCGGCCGAGGCGCTGACGGTGCTGCTTGCCGCGGCCGCCGGCGGCCACGACCCCGAGACAGCAGACTCGCCGGTGGTTCGCCACATGCTGGTCGAGCTCATCACCCTGGTCGTGTCCAGCGGAACCGTCGTCCCGCTTCCGACTGCGTGACTTGGCAGTAGCCCGAGCCGGGCACGCGCTGCCCGGCCGGCGACGGCTCGGGCCGGACTGCACCCGGCTGTACCGCCCTTCCACACCAGACCACTTCGGTGCCCCGCCTCTCGGCCGGGCACTAGTGATCCTGCTGCCCAGGGGCAGTGCAAGGGAAGTCCGTCATGACGCTGGCTGCCCCCTCGAAAAACGTCAAGAGCGGTGCCGCTTTTGACGACCCCTGACTTTCCCTCTCACTCATCCATATCCCTGCTCGGGACACCGTGGCGCATCCGCCCAGCGCGCCACCACGCCGAGCAACCCGCACCGAAGGAGGACCCGGTGGGTCTCAGCAACTTCACACCCGGCGGCTCCGACGACGACAAGAGCAACGGCGGTGGCGGCAGCTTCCCTCCGCAGTTCCCGTCCGTGGGACTGCCGTCCAGCGGTGGCAGCGCCGATGACGTCAAGGAGCTCCTCGTCGACTACAACGAGAAGTTCAAGAACGCCGATCCGACCATGTTCCGTGACACGCTCATCGGGCAGGTCCTCTCGGTCGTCATCAGCAAGACCAAGCCCAACGCACTGCTGGTCGGTTCCGCCGGCGTCGGCAAGACAAAGATCGTCGAGGACATTGCACGGCGCATCGCGCTCGGCGACGCCCTCATTCCCGACCAGCTCAAGGGCCACACGATCTACGAGCTGCCCATCACCAACATCATCGCCGGGACCGGCATCGTCGGCTCGCTGGAGGAGAAGGTCAAGGCGATCGTCGAGTTCGCCTCGGACCCCAAGAACAAGGCCATCCTGTTCATGGACGAGATCCACCAGATCACCGGAGGGTCCGGCAGCCATGGCGACGCCGTCGGCCGCAAGATCTCGCAGATCCTCAAGCCGGCCCTTGCCCGCGGCGACATGTCCGTCATCGGCGCGACCACCAGCACCGAGTCACGGGCCTTCGACGAGGACCCGGCCCTCGCCCGCCGCTTCACCCGGCTCATCGTCGACGAGCTGAGCGTGGAACAGACGCTGGCCGTGATGACCGCGGTCCGGCCCGGCCTGATGGCGCACTACCGTCACCAGATCGGAGTCTCCGACGACGTCCTGGCCTCGGTGGTGCAGATCGCCGAAGCGAACTCCCGGGCTGGCCAGCACCGGCCGGACAACGCCATCACGCTGCTCGACCGCGCGATGGCTGATCGGGTCCTGGAACAGAAGAAGCTCATCGTCCAGGCCGAGAACGCCGGAGACACGGCACTCGCGCAGACCTTGCGGTCCATCCCGCAGGTGCCGCTGACGAACACCCGTGTGCTCGATGTGGCCAAGCGCCTGATGACCGGAAACGCTCAGCGCAAGGACCTCGACGTCGCCGCGTTGACCGCCACGCTCACCAGCCGCCTGCAGGGCCAGGACGACGTGCTCGCCAAGCTCACGGACCGTCTGGCCCGCGAAGAACTCGACCTGTTCCCGACGAAGACGCCCACGACGTGGCTGTTCGCCGGGGCCTCGGGTGTGGGGAAGACCGAGGCGGTCAAGATCATCGCTGAGGAGACTACCGGCACCGAGCCGATCATCCTCAACATGACCGAATTCCACAGCGAGTGGTCGACGTCGAAAATCATCGGCTCACCTCCCGGCTATGTCGGATCGGACTCCAACCAGGAACTCCCGTTCGACACGCTAGAGTTCAACCCCCACCGGGTGATCCTGCTCGACGAGTTCGAGAAGGCCGACAAGGCCGTGCAACGACTGTTCCTCTCGGCGTTCGACGAGGGCTACATCCGCAACGCCCATAGCAAGATGCTGGACTTCTCCAAGGCCCTGGTCATCTGCACGACCAACGCCGCCCGCGATTCGCTCGACGGCAAGATGATCGGCTTCGGCAACAACCCGAAGACCATCTCGAACCAGAGCCTCAACAAGGCACTGGAGCAGTTCTTCGACGCCGAGCTGCTGGGCCGGATCTCGCTGGTCGTGGGGTTCAACCCCATCGACCGGCAGACCTACCGGCAGATCATGGCCGCCGACTACGCCCGGCAGCGCGAGCGGATCGTCGAGGCCAAGCCGCGGCTGGCCCAGGCGCTGCCCGCGTCGATGCCCGACGACGAGTTGCGCGCCATCGAGGAGACCACCTACGTGGACTCCCAGGGCGCACGGCCGGCCCGCAAGGCCGTCCGCACCTGGATCGAGGACTGCCTGCTCGCCGCCCAGACCGGCAGCCCGGCGACAGCATCCCCGTCGGACGACTGAGCAGCCGTCCGCACCGCATCGAGCGCCCCTGCTCCGGCTCTTCCGGCGCAGGGGCGCTTCTTGCGCCTCACCCCCACGCCCTCATTGCTCAGAAAGGGGGACAGCCATGTCCACCATGCTTCCCGAACCCCTGCTCCAGGAGCAGCGAAAGCGAGCCCAGGAGCTCTCCGCCGCAGCCCGAGCGAACCTCACCGCCCATGTCCGGAGCACCGATGAACTCCGCGTACTGGGCCTCATGCTTGGCCTGATCGAGGTCGATCCCGCAGGATCCCTCGTCACGGCCTGTCCCTGGGACCTCGACGACGGCGATGACGCCGCCGATGGTCCCGACCGGCGCTCGGACTCGGCTTCGGACTGAGCCGAGCTGCCGCTGATGGACGACCGCGCGCCTGGGTAGCGCGCGGTGTCCGGGGTGTGGCCGCTGATCAGACAGTGCAGCCACGTACCCCGGATTCAGGGGCCTGACGGCCCCTGACGGGTGGGTTGAGAGGAACACGGGCGGGGCTCGTCATCTGACGAGAGCCCCGCCCGTGTTCGTACCTGCGCCCATGACCCAGACCTGCCGCCGCTCTTCTCGCTCGCCTTCGAGCATTCGACTCGCTATTCGGCTCCTGTTGGAATTGCCATGCGGCACCATTCACGTCCTCTCTCGATCCACCTCTCGACCCGCGGAAGAAAGGCAACGACATGCCTGTCCTGCTTGATGACCTCGACCTCTCGGCCAATGCCGTTGCTCAGAAGGCCGTCGACCCGAAGTTCTTCTCCTCCAAGCTCACCGGCAACGGCAAGAAGATCGGCCTGCTCAACGAGTCCCTGCTGCCGATCAACACGGCCACCAACACGGCGTACGCCATGGCCACCGACATCGAGGTCAAGCAGAGCTCGACGCAGCACGACATCACCACGACCTCGATCCCGCTCGCGCCGATCACGCGACGCGCCCTGAACGCCGGCGGGTCCTTCACCCTGCCGAGCCCGCACGTCGATGACCGCTTCGCCGTCGACACCTCCTCCAGCCGGTTCGACGACTGGGACGTGGCCTTCGACATGACTCCGCAGGCTCTCGTGTTCTACGAGGACAAGTCAGGCGGCAAGTCCACGCGCGACCTCGTCATCCAGTACCGGATGGAGCTGTACTTCTTCAAGAAGGGGCTCCCCGAACCGGAGTTCGCGACCGCCGTGTCGCGCTCGGTCGGCTACGTCAACCACGACGCCGCCGTCTTCCTGCAGTGGGACACCAGCCCGCTGGAGAACGCCCGCGACTACGTGCAGGACGTGCTCGCGTCCGTCGGCCTCTCCGCCTCCAACCTCGGCGACGAGTTCGACGAGTGGATGCGCCAGTACTCGATCTACGAGCGCATCGCGCGCCTGGCCCAGGTCTGGGACTCCGAGGCGATCGCCGACGAAGTCTGCCGCTACATCCAGGACATGCCCGCGGGCCCGACGGAGCAGCAGCTGAACATGCTCGCCGTCCAGCTGCGCTACCTGGAGAACTACAACGTCCCGCTGGAGGCCTATCGCCGGATCCACAAGCAGCTGGACGCGACCTTCTCCGACCAGGTGGCCACGAAGCTCTCGAAGCAGAACCTCAGCCTGTTGATGAACCACACGCTGGACCACCTGGAGCGGATGAAGCCTCAGCTGATCGTGCCCGCGCAGCCGGCCACGCCTCCGAACCTGCCGCCCCACCTGTCCAAGCAGCAGCTCGACGCGCTCACCACGCACGAGCCGCTCGTGATGACTCAGGCGGGGGCCGGCACCGGTAAGTCGACCGTGATCCTGGAGCGGATCAAGTACCTCGAAGCCTGCGGCGTCCCCGCCTCGGACATCACGGTGCTGAGCTTCACCAACGCCGCGGCCGACAACATCACGGAGAAGAACCCGGACGTCGGCTCGATGACGATCGCCAAGATGATCATCGACATCTACTCGATGAACCACCCGACCCACAAGGTCTCGGCGATCGACACCATCATCAACTCGATCGACATCTTCTACCCGAACAGTCAGTTCGCGGCGACGTTCCGCCACCGCCTGCTGGAGGTCGACCAGAACAAGACTGGTGCCTTCACGGCCCTGAACACCTTCGTCGAGAGCCACTTCGACGAGGTGATCTCCCTGCTCGACCGCATCGAGCAGACGTCGCTGGAGCTGCAGATCATCATCTGCTACCAGAAGATCGACGACATGGCCGAGCCGGCCCACGTGCAGTCGAAGTACCTCATCATCGACGAGGTGCAGGACAACTCGGTCTTCGAGTTCATCTACGTGCTGAAGTACATCACCAAGCACGCCCAGTCCCTGTTCATCGTCGGCGACGCCTCGCAGACGCTGTACGAGTTCCGCTCGGCGAACCCGCGCGCGCTCAACACCCTGGAGGGCTCGGGGGTCTTCGCGACCTTCAAGCTCACGACGAACTACCGGAGCAACCAGGAGATCCTGGACTTCGCGAACGTCGTGCTCGGCGGCCTGGATACCAACCAGTTCGCCAACATCCAGCTGCAGGCGAACTCGCTCGCGATGCCCACGGCCGACTCGTTCCAGCAGAAGGTCACCCTGGAGTACCGCGAGGTGGCCCGGCTCACCGGGTTCGTCACTCACGACCTGCAGGCGATCGTGCGCAACACGGTCATCCCCGACTACGTGGACGAGTGCCTGGCCCGGGGCGAGCAGGTGGCCTTCCTGGCCTACTCGCGCCGCGAGGTGTCCCTGATCCAGGACGTGCTCGAGAAGCACTACCCGGGCAAGCACGTGGCCTCGCTCGTGAGCGACCGGGTGTACGCCACGGACATCTTCTCGAAGTACATCAAGTTCTTCTGGAACGACGTCCTGCAGGCTCCGCCGAACAACGCCGCGTTCGTGGTCTCCCAGGGGATCAAGGACAACATGGGCAAGCTGACGAAGAATTCCGGCAACGCCAACGTTGAGAAGGCGATCCTGCGCACGATCTCCGAGTGGTGGATCGAGAACAGCGCGGCCATCAACGGCTGGGTCGTCCTCTGCCACCAGGGAACGCTCACGCACGCGGCGTTCTTCGACCGGCTGCGCGACAACCTGCTCTCCTTCGAGATTCGGCGGAACCAGCAGAAGCTGAACATCAACAAACAGAAGAACCAGGAGCGCAAGCGGAAAAACCTCGAGTCCAAGGCCGACCTGGTCGTTTCGACGATCCACGGTGCCAAGGGTCTCGAATTCGACAATGCTGTCGTCCTCTACAGGGAGGACACGAAGATGACCCAGGACGTCAGGCGGATGTTTTACGTCGCCTTCACCCGTGCCATGAAGAGCCAGTACGTACTCGGCTACGGCACCGTGAAGAACCCGCCGATCCAGAGCAGTTACGAGCAGATCGTGGCGGCTCTGACCGAGCGCGACAAGAGGAACGCCGCTCGCGCCCTCGGCATCGATCCGGATCTCCTGGACGACAACGACAACGACAACGACAGCGCTGCTCCCGGCAGCGCCGACGACCGCTCCGCGGTCACCGCGGCCGTCTGACCAACCGCCGTCACCTCATGCCGCAGGGGTGGGTGTTCTCGACGAGAGGCACCTGCCCTCGCGGTCTTCCACGCGTCACGCCCCTGAATGACGCAGCCCGAAGGCGCACGCCATGACCGGGTTTGGCACGCAGGGCGGCTCCGACGAACTCGCCCCCGGCCCACCGGCCGCCTACGGCCGGATCATTCGCCAACAGGACCGAATCGTCTTCCGCGACCACGACGAGTCGCCCGAGCAGCGGCTGCGCTGCCTGCGAAAGCTGCCAGCACAACGGCCGAAAGGCCCATGTCCGACAGATGGTGGTGCCCCAGCCCCAAGAAATCCGCAGACGCCAAGCACCGACGCACGCGCCTGATCGGTAAATCCCTCCCACCTCAAGGCAATGCATTCCCACATAGATGACCTGCTCGACCCCGCTCTTCTCGCGCGATGGCTCGACGCCGACTACATCCGCGAGCAGACCCACCCCACCCTGCCTCTGCGTATCTTCAACTACGCGGAGAAGGCCGTGTTCGAGCGGGAGTGGAACGAGGTCACCCGGCAGTGCCGGGGGCTGGTCATCGACCACCAGGGACGGATCCTCGCCCGGCGACGAAGAGCAGTAAAGACGCAGCGAGGCCTATGTTCTGGATCCTCGTGATCAGCACAGGGGCCTCTGTGTTCCGCAAAAAGCGACTTTCAAGAAGGAGTTCGAACAATGACCATCAACTTCCGCAAGGGTGTCGACTCGTCGCTCGACGGCGTGACCAAGCTGGTGTTCGGCGCGGCCTGGGACCGAACGACCGCCAAGCAGTCCGGCTTCGCCCGCAAGCTCGCGCTCAAGACCGGCGGCAAGATCAACCTGGGCGGTGGGCAGAAGGACATCGACCTCGATTTGGCGCTGATCCTCTACCGCGATGGCGAGCCCAAGCGCATCGTGATCGGCCACAACATGGACCCGGTGCACGGCGCGGCGGTCCACTCCGGAGACAACCAGACCGGCGAGGGCGACGGTGATGACGAGACGATCACGCTCAACCTGACGAGCCTTCCCGCGTGGGTGACCGAGTGGGCAGTGGCGGTGTTCGCCTACAAGCTCGGAACCAACTTCGACCAGGCTCAGAACGTCTCCCTCAACGTCTACGACGCCAGCAACCAGGGCTCTGCCGTACTGCTCGACGAGCTGATGCCGACCCTCGGAGCCGGAGCAACCGCCAGCATCATCGCCAGCGGAAAGATCAACCGGGACGCGGCGGGCAACCCCATCGACGGCTGGACCACCACGCTGGTCGACAAGGCCGGCCGCCTCGGCAGCCAGGGCGACGACACCGCCGTACTGGCGTTCGCCAAGCAGAACGCGGGAATCTAAAACCTTTGACGCCCACGTACGCGATACCTACAACGGCACCTGCGTACTCGACGACCGCACTCAGGTCGTCCAAGCGTGGAGGGCCATCGGGCTGACCGTCCTTCAGGTCGCCGACGGCGACTTCTGATGCCGCCACGTCGTTTCACGGTGCCCAGAGGCGCCGGCCCGGCGAAGGGAGGCGATCGCCCCCAAGTTCTACCGGGGCGGGACGAGTCCCGAACGGATTCCCCATACCGTGCGCCGACTCGCCTCCCGTCGGCAGGCAGGTCGTGGGTGCGGCCGCCCGCCCCACCACCCGCCCCGGCTCCCGCCCCCCCCCCCACACCCCTACCCCCCCCCCTCAAACCCCCGGCCCCCCTGTCGCCCGCCGCCCCCCCCAC
>NZ_JBIBVN010000036.1:74249-78177 GCF_043080425.1 Streptomyces sp. NPDC015032
GGGGGGGCCGAGCCCGGACGGGTTACCCCACCCGGTGGCCCCACGCGCCCCCGGTGGCCTGGCGGGTGGTGGGCCGGCCCCCCGCCCCCACGACCTGCCCGGTCTCGCGACCGCGCACCGACTCGCTTCCGCCGCCCGTTCAACCCGCGGGCCGCCTTGTCGCCGGCGGCACACGACAGTGCCCGAAAGGAGCTCCCGCAGGGGCGCCTACGACTTCATCACCTCCGGTACCGGCAAGGACGCCGAGCAGGCGTTCGCGCCCGCCTCGTTCACGCCCTCACTGCGTGCGGAGCGGTACGACGAGCTGGTCATGTACGACGACGCGGGGACAGCCAAGCCGTCACAGCGGACGTACGAGAAGGTATGGCAGAGGCAGTGCGGCCCGGACCTCATCATCGAGGACGGCGAGGGCGACCACCGCGTGCGGCCCGTCCGGTTGCGTATCCGCTGGTTCCAGGACGGTGCTGCCGCGCCCCGCTGGAACAGCATCGAGGTGACGGGGCACGTGGTCCTGCCCGACGAGAGCTTGGACCGCCGTCCAGTCCGGGAGATCTGGACCCGCTACCACGCCGAGCTGGGCCAGGTACCCGACTGGTTCCTCCAGTTCGTGAGCGCCAACCCCGCGGCGCCGGTGACCGTCCCGGAGAGCTGACGCACAACACACCCTCCCGCCGCTCGCTCGCTGCGGGCGCTGCCGTCCCGGCTCCTGTCGTGCGAGTGGGGCGTCCAGCTCTATGCGAGCGCCATCACGAAGAAGAGCGCGGCCCCCAAGACGCTCTTCTCGGTAATCACCGAGTACGGCCCCGGCGAGGCGTTCGCCGAGCACTTCTTCACTGCGCCGGGCCGCAATCCCGAGATCGTGCTCGCCGACGAGCAGCGCCGGGCCGCGCTCGTCGCGACGCTCCTGGTGCCGGCAACCGTCACCTCAGCGAGTCCGTGCTCAACGAGGACGAGGGCGTCTATCGCCCGGACAGCAGCGTGCTTCCGATCCGCTGAGTGCCGATACATCGCCATCACCCACACTCCTGCGAAAGCGAGAAGTCTCCATGCCCGCAGACAAGGGCATGGGTAAGAGCCTCATGCTCCGCCTGCTCGCCGAACGGATGCGCGAAGAGCACAGCTGCCCGAGGGCGCCCGGGCCGGCACGAAGGCGTACGACGAATCGCTCGTCGAGAGCCTCGCCGAAGCCTGGCACTACCTCGACCAGTGGGCCATCCACGGCGAGGTCCACTTCGCCGTCAATGCCCTGGCAGAACGCCAGGTACAGCAAGCCGCGCCCGCCATGTCCCCCTCACGACCTCGGCGGGACGGCGGTGTTTGAGCATCGCCGGGCGTTGCCGCCCGCCGCCCGCCTCCACCACGCCTTTCCGCCGAAGAACAGGAATCCACCCATGGGCTTTCCCGGCCTGGAACTGGAGATCCGCGTGTCGCTCGCGGTCGGCCCGGACTTGCGTGTATTCGTCCCCGTGCGGCTCTACTACAAGAACACGGACCTCTACGTGGTGCAGTTCTCCTTCGACGTCACGCCCGACGATGTGGTCCGGTGGACGTTCTCCCGGGAACTGCTCGACCAGGGCCTCACCGCACCTGCTGGCATCGGCGACGTGAAGATCACTCCGATCGGCCCTCACCACAACTGCTTCAGCATCGAACTGGAATCCCCCCACGGATACGCCCGCCTTGAAGGACCGGCAGCTTCCGTCAAGGCATGGCTCGCCAAGACCTTCGAGGCCGTCCCCGCAGGCCGGGAGTCTGAATCCGTCGACATCGACAGCTTCCTCGACGAGCTTCTGACCCGCTGAGCCAAGCACCGCCGCGCACGCCCAGGCAAGGTCCCGGTCGGCGCGGCTTCTTCTCCAGTGGAATTCACACCTTCACGCGAGGCGGCCTGTTCCGCCGCTCCCAGACCTTCGTCGACGTCGCACTCGGCGCCCACCAGGGCCGCATCGCCGAGCTGCACAGCGGGCTTCCGATCCGCTGAGTGCCGCTGCCCCGCCGCCATCTTCACCCACTCAACTCCTGCGAAAGCGAGAAGCCTTCATGCCCGCATCCACGATCGTCGCCTCCGGCGGGGAGTTCCGCCTCTACGGGGACTCCGTGCAGACCTTCGCTGATCTGCCCGTGGCCACCTACACGATCTCCTTCTCCCAGGTGGCCGGCTACAGCGTGCGCCAGACGGAGCCGCTGGCATCCGCCGAGGAGACCGTCTACGGCAGCCACGCCTCCCGTGTACAGCGGATCGTCACCGGCTACTCCGCTATGGACCGTTCGCTCGGCGTCATCCTCTCCGGCGACAAGGGCATGGGTAAGAGCCTCATGCTCCGCCTGCTTGCCGAGCGGATGCGCGAGGAACACCACCTGCCCACCGTGCTCGTGCAGCACGACACGCCGGGGCTGGCCGCCTTCCTCGACGAGCTGGGCGAAGTCGTCGTTGTCTTCGACGAGTTCGAGAAGATCTTCTCCAATGAGGACGACGAGTCGCAGAACCAGTTCCTGAGTCTGTTCGACGGGCTGAGCACGACGAAGCGCCTCTACGTCCTGTCGGTCAACGAGCTGCACCGCGTCAACGACTACATGCTCAACCGCCCCGGCCGCTTCCATTACCACATGCGCTTTTCCTACCCCGAGCCCGAGACGGTGGCCACCTACCTGCGCGACCAGGTGCCCGGAGTGGCCGAGAAGCAGGTGGCCGAGATCGTCGACTTCTCCCGGAAGTACGACATCAACTTCGACCACTTGCGGGCGATCGCCTTCGAGCTGCGCCTGGGCGAGTCGTTCGCTGAGGTGATCGGTGACCTGAACATCAAGCGCAGCGAGAACGCCGGCTCGCGGATCGAGGTCCACATCATCTGGAAGACCGGCGACACCGACGTCTTCGATGGCCGTGTCGATCTGTTCAACAGCGACAGCCTGCAGACCATCAACGACTGGGACACCGGCACCGGGCTGCAGTTCCGCATGCGCGACGCTGTCCCGTACGAGGACGGCTACCAGCTCCCGGATGGTGCCTTCACGCTCACCGAACTCCGTGACGAGGACGACAGGTCGCCCGACGACGAGAAGGACCTGCGTGCCGCCGCGGTGACCTTGCGCCGTCCCCCGCAGTACTCCATCGACTTCTGAGGACGCCCCCATCCGAGCCGCCGAGGAGCCACTCCGGTCTCCTCGGCGGTTCGCTGTCCGGCTCACGCGTTCCTGTACAGAAAGCAGCCTTCGACCATGCCCAAGTACCGCATCGTCTCCGAGCCCGACCCCGACACAGAGCATCGTGAGCCCCGAAGGGCCAACCTTTGCACCGGCAAGGCCCGTCCCGTCACGGTCATCGACTCCGAGGACCTGTCCTGGGCGACCGGGCGTGAGCTGATCTCCTTCAGCAACGACCTCCACTGAACGCCATGCAGCCAGATCCGACTGTGCTGCTCGCCTGCTTGGCCATCGCTGCGATCGGCATCCTGTGCCTCGCCATCAGGGTTGGCCGTAAGCGGCGCTGGCGGGACCCCACCCGGCTTTTCAGCTGGTCCCAGAAGCAGCAGCTCATCCGCCAGGCCAACGGGGCTTTCCCCTTGATCGTGGACACCGGTTGTCATGCGGCGGTGGCCAGCGTAGTTGATCGTTGTTCGTAGGCGATCGGGCTGATCTGGCCGAGGCGGGAGTGCCGTCGGCGGGTGTTGTAGCGGGTTGCCCATCGGAAGACCGCGAGGCGGGCCTCACGGGCCCCGTTCCACCGTTTCCGTCCCTGGAGCGTCTCGCGTTTCATGGTCGCGTTCAGACTCTCCGCGGTGGCGTTGTCCGCGCTCGTGCCCACCGCGCCGCGTGATCTGGTCACGCCGAGTTCCGAGCAGACCTGGGCGAACTCCCTCGACGCGTACTGGGCTCCGTTGTCGCTGTGGAAGATCGCCCCGTGCAGGCCGTCGGCGCCGCGGGCCGC
>NZ_JBIBVN010000037.1:0-67233 GCF_043080425.1 Streptomyces sp. NPDC015032
AGCCGAGCAGTCGCGGCCCAGGGCGTCAAGGTCGTTCGTACAGTGGCGCGCTCCACCTTGACGCCCTGAACCACGACCGCTCCACGGTGTGTGGGCCGAAGGCGGACGGGATGGGAGCTGGGGCGAGTGGTGGGATGAGGCGGTGGGAAAAGCGCAGGTCAGTTGGCTTCTTTATTCACCTTGGGCGCTTCACCCAACTTGCGTACTGGAGACAAGACACTCCACGGGAAGTTGATCCAGCGATCGGTCTTCTTCCACACGTATTCGCACTTCACGAGCGAATGCGACTTCTCGTAGATGACCGCGCTGCGCACCTCGGCGACATGATCGATACAGAAATCACGCACCAGCTTCAGCGTCTTCCCGGTATCGGCGACGTCGTCGGCGATCAGGACCTTCTTGTCCGAGAAGTCGATGGCATTCGGCACGGGAGCCAGCATGACCGGCATTTCCAGGGTGGTGCCCACCCCGGTATAGAACTCCACATTCACGAGGTGAATGTTCTTGCAGTCCAGGGCATAGGCGAGCCCGCCCGCGACAAACACCCCGCCCCGCGCGATGCTCAGCACGACATCGGGCTCGAACCCGTCGTCGGCCACGGCCTGCGCCAGCTCACGCACGGCATGGCCGAATCCCTCGTACGTCAGGTTCTCTCGCCCATCAGCACTCATCCGGCATCACACCTGAGTCCGGTGGAAATTCATGAACGACCGCGACGCGGTCGGCCCGCGCTGGCCCTGGTACCGGGATCCGTACCGCTCGGAGCCGTACGGGAACTCCGAGGGCGAACTCAGCCGGAACATGCACAGCTGCCCGATCTTCATGCCCGGCCACAACTTGATCGGCAGCGTCGCGAGATTCGACAGCTCCAGGGTCACATGCCCGGAGAAACCGGGGTCGATGAACCCCGCGGTCGAATGCGTCACAAGGCCGAGCCGCCCGAGCGAGCTCTTTCCCTCCAGCCGCGACGCGAGATCATCGGGCAGTGAGATGACCTCGTACGTCGAAGCGAGCACGAACTCACCGGGATGCAGGATGAACGCCTCGTCCCCGTCGGGCTCGACCATCCGCGTCAGATCAGCCTGCTCGACGGCTGGATCAATATGTGGATAGCGGTGGTTCTCGAACACCCGGAAGTAACGGTCGAGCCGCACATCGATGCTCGAAGGCTGCACCATCGACGCGTCGAACGGATCAATGCGTACACGTCCGGCGTCGATCTCGGCCCGGATGTCCTTATCTGAGAGAAGCACGCCCCGAGGATACGCAGAACGCGCGGGCCCGCCCCAATCCGGGACCGCCCCGCGCGCCTGTCACCGCTCCTACCGCTGCTCGAACACCACCGGCACGGCATGCCGCAGCCGCGCACAACGAGGACAGCGAATGAGCCGCCCGGGACCGATCCGCCCGGCCCCGAGCTGCTGCATCGGGAACGAGGCGGTAGCGAAAACGTGCCCTTCGGCACAGCGGACGACGGTGCGCTCCATGGAGTCCATCAAGTCCCTTCCCCAACAA
Organism: Streptomyces sp. NPDC015032; assembly: GCF_043080425.1. Lineage (NCBI taxonomy): Bacteria > Bacillati > Actinomycetota > Actinomycetes > Kitasatosporales > Streptomycetaceae > Streptomyces > Streptomyces sp. NPDC015032. The sequence continues at coordinate 1,516 of NZ_JBIBVN010000037.1, forward strand.
ACCGTGGACGAAAAAGCCACATTAGGGGATGAACGGGACGCGACTCCAGGCGGCACTCCGACCACCCACGCTACGCCCCCAACTCCCGCCCACGGCACCCGCATCCACCCTCCCCCACAACAAAAAGGCCCCACGGCTCGAACGCCGGGGACCTGGCATGGGGTAGAGTGTGCAACGATGCGCAGCCGATCAAACGGAACGCTTCGCGGGTGTAGTTTAATGGTAGAACATGAGCTTCCCAAGCTCAGAGCGCGAGTTCGATTCTCGTCACCCGCTCCATAATGAAGGCCTTGGTCGAAGACCGGGGCCTTGTTTGTTGTCTAGACCATTTTTCATGACTCGCGCCATAGGCGGCCTTCCAGCCTGCATCAACGGCATGTACGACGCCACCGAGGGCCAAGGTCTAGCCCTTCAGGCCCACCTTCCAGGATCCAACCCACGTTGCGTGCGTCACGTACGCAGTGAGCAATCTGCGCCGCGCGATCAGCGGCGCGCAGTGCGTGAGGCGTACGCCTACGACGCTTGATCCGGCGGTTCCCCTGCCAGCCACACGTGGGTCTTCCAGCTCCGGGCGCCCTTCTTGGCCGTCACCTCGGCCCACTGGTCACGGACCTTCCCCCATGCCGTGGTTCCCAAGATCGTCTGGCAGAAAGACCTCATCGCGGCCTGCCATTCACCGTTGCCCGTGGGGTCTGTGACGTAGGAAATCGCGTCCGTGCAGTCGTCCGCCGCCTTCTTCACGTCCTCGCAGGCGTCCCGCCAGGCCCCGGCGATATCGTCTGCGTCCGACCTCGATCAGCCCCGGCCCGGCTGCGGATGAGCTGCTGCCGCATCGTCCTGGCCGAGGGTCGGCACGACGGCCTGGTCCGGTACCTCGATCGCAACCCTCTCGTCGGTCTGTGGCCCATACTGCGCGCGTTGGTCAGCCGTGATGTCCGTGAGGTGTCCAACTGCATCACGGACGCGCTCGGCAAGGGCCCGCACGGGCAGCTTCGGACTGATGAGAAGCGGTTCCGGAAAGTGCTCCGCGGGCTCGCATCGGCCCGCTCCGAGATCCACTGGAGGTTCAAGCGAACGACCACAGCCGCACAGGACTCAGATGCTCAGTGAGGGCGGTGGGCTGTCGGCCCCATCCGGTCCGTCGAGGCGTACGGCTGCATGGAAGTGGATGGCGTCCCGCGCATCTGGAACTCGACGGCGCCGCAGACCGACGAGACGACGTAGGGCCCACTGGACGTACGTCCGGCGGGCCCTACGCCTTGGTGCCCTAGCTGTTCTGCCCCGGGAGGTTGTGGACAGGTGAGCCAGATCTCGGCTGAGGCGTCTTGAACGGGTGAGGGCCTTCCGGGTTCGGTGTGGATTGCGACGTCTACACCGACCGAAAGGCCCTCGTGCCCCACCGTAATGCACCCCTGACCGAGACCGGACGGCTGCGCCTGGCCCGCTGCGTGGTCGAGGACGGCTGGCCCCTGCGCCGGGCCGCCGAGCGCTTCCAGGTCTCCCCGACCACGGCCAGGCGGGGGCCGACCGCTACCGCGTGCTGGGCGAGGCCGACAGACGCGCCGCCTACCCGGCCTGGCTGCACACCTACAATCACCACCGCGGACACACCGCACTCAAGGGTCAACCACCCGCCAGCCGCGTCCCTAACCTCCCGGGGCAGTACACCTAGCGCACGCTGGTGAAGCTCTTCCAGCCAGTGCCGATCTTGACACCGGAGCCGATGCCGCCGGTGCCGTTGCCGGCATAGCGATACAGGTCGCCGGTCATGGTGCGGCCGAGGATGTCGTCCTTGCCGTCGCCGGTGAGGTCGCCGATGCCGACGAAGTCGGCCATGCCACCCCAGCCGGAGCCGATCTTCGTGCCGGAGGAGATGGTGCCCTTGCCGGTGCCGTAGTAGCGGTAGAGGTCGCCGTTGGTGGTGCGGGCGACGACGTCGGCGTGCCTGTCGCCGTTGAGGTCACCCGCGCCGACGATGGTCAGGCCCTTCCAGCTGGTGCCTATCCGGCCGGTACGGGTGAAGCCGCCCGTCTTGGTGCCCGCGTACAGGTACAGGTCACCCGTCGCGGTCTGCCGGGCCACCAGATCCGGGATGCCGTCGTCGGTGAAGTCGCCCGCGTAGGTCAGGCCGTCGAAGGCATTCCAACCGCTGCCGATCTTCGTTTGCGAGGCGTCCGGGGTGACGACCTTGCCGCGCTCGGGGGAGTAGCGGTACAGGAAGCCGTCCTTGTCGGTGACCAGGGTGTCGTTGACGCCGTCGCCGTCCAGGTCGCCGAAGGGGACAACGGTGGAGGCGGTGGGCCAGGTGCCGCCGTCGGCTTTCGCCGACACCCTGCCGGTAGCGTTGCCCTGGTAGACGACCAGAGAGCCGTCGGTGCCGCGGGCGTAGAGATCCGGGTAGCCGTCGTCGCCGACATAGTCGCGGCGCACGGCGGCACCGCCGGTCACCGCGACCGTCCCGAGGACGGAAAGGTCGGCCTGGACACCGTCGGCGGGCTTCGCGGCCAGGGTCCAGGTGTAGGCCCCGCTCGGTACGTACTTGCCGGCCGCGTCCTTGCCGTCCCACGACGGCTCGACCAGTCCTCGGGCCTCCCCGCCGGTGAGCGTCCGTACCGTCTGCCCGGTCGCCTTGTTCGTCAGCGTCAGTGCCCACGACCCCGCAGGCTTCGACAGCCACCAGCGCGGCTTCCACGCACCGGCCTTGACGTCCATGGCGGGCGTGTCGGCGTCGATGACGGCGATCTGGGAGGCAGGGACGCCGGACGGGACGATCCGCACCCGGCGATCCGCACCCACGTACGCGACGTGCCCTCCGAAGCGGTCGACCGTCCAGCCGGAACGCCGCCCGGTCCGGTCACCGAGCTCGGCGACGGTGGCGACCACCCGCTGGGGCAGGTCGGCTTCCCCGCCGCCGGCCGGGAGTCCGCTGTGCAGGTCGACGAGGGTGAGGCCGGCCGCGTCCGAGCGGCGGACGAGATAGCCGTCGCCGAGGAGCGTCTCGTCGGGCCCGAGCTTCAGGTACTTCTTGGCCTGCCGGTCGTAGACGCCGGCGCCCTTGAAGTTGTGCCAGTAATCGCTGCACCGCCAGTACACCCAACGACCCACGGCCTGGAGGTCGCTGGGGACGCAGCCCGCGTCGAAGGACTCACCGACAGCACCCGTCGACAGGTTCTTCGCTTCCACCTGGGTGGGCACGCCCGAGCTGGTGTCGTCCCACCGGCCGAGGGCGCTCCACAGAGTGTTGCCCCAGACGGAGGCCGCGGCCGGCTCCCGCTTCAGGAGCACGTTCCCGGTGGCGTTGTCCTTGAAGTGAAGAACCGCCTGCTGTCCGCCCGAGGCCTGGTTCACGATGCCGAACCGGCCCGAGAGGTCCACGAGTTGCGGGCTGCTGAGTTCGGAGGTCACCCGCGGTCCCCACGGGGCGGCACCGTTCCGGTAGAGCATGGTGACGCCCTGCTCGGTCGCGGCCTTGCGTCCGTGATGCCCGTCGCCGCTCGCGAACATGGTCATGCAGTAGGTGCCTACTGTCGGGCTGCAGTCGTCGTCCCGGCCGGATGCGACGCCGTCGACGGTCGATTCAAGCTCCTCCGGACGGCCGGAGGTCTTCAGCCAGGTGCTCCGGTAGCCGCCGATGGTGGTGGCAGGGTCGTAGTGCTTCGAGTCGTCGGCTGTGGTGAGGATGCCGCTGCCCAGCGATATGCCGGCCGGCCTGGCTTCCCGGTCCTCGATGTCCGCCAGGCGCTTTCGGGTGATGGTGCCGTCCGCGGCGCGGGTGAAGAGATAGTACCCCCAGTCGAGTGCGCCGTAGGAGGTGTTCTCCTCCGCGCCGGCCACCAGGATCGAGCCGTCGGGCGTGCGGTGCACCGAGGGGGAGGCGACGGCCAGCAGGGAATTCCAGCTCCCCGAGGCGTCGCGCAGGACGAGGTGGTTGCCCCGGTACCCGCCGTCGTTGCCGGGGCTGGGCGGGGTCACGGTGACGAAGTCGTCGCCGAAGCGCCGTACGACGTCGTTGTACGAGGCCACATCCCGCAGGTCGACGGTGGTCGGCTCCGCGTCCAGGTCGTCACGGCGATACACCTGGGCGGCGTCGCCGGACGGGGCGCCGAGATGGAAGACGGTGTCGCCGTCGAAGGAGACGCTCTCGCCCCGCGTGGAGAGCGCCTTCACACTGCCGGTGGCGAGGTCGACGACCCACCACCCCTGAGACATCGTGGTGTCCTCCCACTTGATGCCGCGGACAGCGACGGACCGGGCGTCGCCCTCGCTGATGGAGAGATTCCACCCTTCCGGCAGACCCTCCAGTTTCCGGTCCCGCACCTCGCCGTCCTCCAGGCGCAGGAGGTGCAGGCTCGTAGCCTCCTTCTCGGTGCCGGTCCGGGTGATGACGGTGTCGCCGTAGGTCGCGACGTATGTCTGCCCCTCCGGGATCGGGACCGTGGTCGCCGGTCCGGCGTCTGCCCGCTGCTGGAGCGTCACGTGCGGAGTGGGGGAGTCCGCGTAGAGGGCGACGGTGTCGGAGCCATGGCCGAAGTCCGACGGGTACTGGGCGAAGCGGAACTCATCCACGTTGTAGGCGAGCGGCTCGCTCAGCCGGTGGTCGAGGGTGGTTGTCGCACCGGTGCCGTAGTCGATCCAGCGGAGGCGGTCGTCCCCCTCCTGGGCGGTGAGGAATCCGGTCTCGCCTGCATTCAGGACGATGGTGGCGCGGGGCACGAAGCGTGCGCCCGGGCTGATGACGACGGGATCGGCGGACGCGTCGCGGGTCTCGGCGACGGCCGCCCCCGCAGCGGTGCCGATCCCGGCGGTCACGGCAAGCGTGACGGTGAGAGCAATACGGCTGAGTACGCGCTGCTGGCGCGTGCTCCGTCTGTTCAGCGGACGAATCACGAAAGAAGCCCCTCCCCAAGGTATTCGACACAGGGGAGCGCCTGTGGAACCGCCACTCGTCCCCGCGCGAGAGGGCGACAGTACCAGGAGAGATCACCACACCGCAGCCATTTTCGAACCTGTTCAAGAGCTGATCGCAGCCCGTCCGCGTCGGTCCACTTGCTGGACCAGCAGCACGGGTCGGGGCGGGTCCAGTGCCTGGATCCGGGCCTTCTCGTCGGCACACAGGGCGACCGCCCTCCAGTCCTGCGTAATCCCGCGTGATCCAGATGGGGAGGGTGACGGGGTGCCGAGGAACCCTGCCGTCGCGGAACTGATCAAGCGGGCCTGCCAGGAACGTGGCTGGGGGCCTTCGGAGTCGGCACGTCCCCTTGGCCTCGCCGAACGCGGTGATCCGCGCCGCCCGCAGCGCCGGCACGCCCGGCGGTGGATCGAGGGCGAACGGACTCCCGGCCACTGGTGGCCCTACATCGCACAGGTGTTGAGGCTGGGCCCCGAGGCGATCAGCGTTCCGGAGCCGATGAAGGAGGGAGCAACCTGCTCCGCTTCCTGGGCTCCATTGCCCATCGGCCTGGCGAGGGCTTCGGCACAGATGCGCAAGCGGCGGCACGGCACGCCCACACCTGGCCGGCATCCTGGAGGACATCGCGACCGTCGTGCGCACCGGACTGGAGCAGCGCGGATGGCAGGTGGAATCCCTGGAGACAGATCCGCTGTCCGCACGTCTGATCGTCACCGATCCCGCCAGCCGTGACGAGTGCGAGGTCGACATCCTCAAGGAAACGCTCTGGCGGCCGCCGGTGCGCACCGAGCACGGCTTGGTGTTGTCCCTCGAAGATGTCGTTGGGACCAAGGTCCGCGCACTGGCCGACCGTGGACTCGCCAGGGACCTGATCGACGTGCAGGCCGCTGCGGACCGCTGGAGCCATGTCGAACTCGAAGAGCTCGGACGGCGCCACGCGCGCGACTCCTTCGACCTGAGCGAGCTGCAAGCCCGACTGGGCGGAGCCGACTGGATCGACGACACAGAATTCACCGCCTACGGGCTCGACGAACAAGCAATCACCGGGCTGCGGCAGTGGGCACAAGTATGGGGCGAGGACATCGGCGAACGGCTCCACGAGCTGGAAGCTCCGCCCGAAGACTGATGGCCGCATGGAGGCTGGACGCTCGGCAGGATGCGCATCGGGCCGATCAGACCGGCCATGCCCCATCCGTGCCCAGCGGAGCGGACAACAGCGGTCAGGGACGGCTCCCAGGGACCGTAGCCAACCATCCCGTCCAACGGGAAAGCACAGGTCAGAGCACCTTCGGTAGCCCGAGAACCGTTGATTCCCAAGCTCAGAGCGCGAGTTCGATTCTCGTCACCCGCTCTTGGCAGAGGGCCCAGGTCAGCGACCTGGGCTCTCTCTTGTCTAGACCTCTCTAGGCGTCACGCACCACCTCTGCACCACCTGACCCTTTCTGTTGCTGCTCGCGTGCTCTTTCTCGGGCGGTCTGCACCCTCCGGTCCAGCCCGCCGGCGACCTCTTTCTGCCGAGGGTGCTGGTGGTCATGGTCGGGCAGGTGGAGTCCGGCGTGGCGGGGGGAGCCGTCGGCGTGGACCAGGTCCCCAGGTCGACGCGCTGCTCACGGACCAGACCGAAACCGCCTACGCCCAGGCCCCTGACCATGCTGCGCTGGCCACCGCGAAGAATGCCGACGCCCTGCACGTGCCGCCTTGCGTCGTGAACGTCCGCGGCCGAATCCTCGCCGACGCCCTCTGCCTCGACGGTCTCCTGACCGGGGCCCGCACCCCCGACCTGGCCCCCGAGCCGCCCCCTGCGGACGATCCCGGCTTCGTCGTCCTGCCCCGCCGCCAGCAGGCCCCGCCCTGTTCTGGGGGTTCATCGGGCTGGGGCACGTCGTGCTGCCCATTCGAGTTGGCGGGTGCGGACAGTTACGGGGCCCCGGTCGTGGGTTTCCGGGGTCAGAGCCAGCCGCGTTCGTCGGCCGCCTGCACCGCCTCCATTCGGTTGCGTGTGCCGGTCTTGGCGATGGCGGACGACAGGTAGTTGCGGACTGTTCCCTCGGAGAGGTGGAGGGCGCTGGCGATGTCGGCCACGGAACCGCTCGTCCGGGCGGCCAGCAGGACGTCCCGTTCACGTGGAGTCAGCGGTGACTCGCCCGCGGCGAGGGTGGTGGCCGCGAGCTCCGGGTCGACGACGCGCTCTCCGCGCATCACGCGGCGGACGGCGTCGGCGAGCGCCTCGGGCGGCGCGTCCTTCACCACGAAGCCGACGGCACCAGCGGTCATGGCGCGCCGCAGGTAGCCCGCCCTGCCGAAGGTGGTGAGGACGACGATGCGGCACCGCGGCACCCGTGCGGTGAGCTCGGCCGCGGCGGCGAGTCCGTCGAGTCCGGGCATCTCGATGTCGAGCAGGGCGACGTCCGGGTCGTGGGCGAGGGCGGCGTCGACGACCTTGTCGCCGCGGTCGACGGCGGCGACGACCTCGAAGTCGTCCTCCAGGTCGAGCAGGGCGGACAGCGCGCTGCGGATCAGGTCCTGGTCGTCGGCGAGCAGCAGCCGGATGGTGCGTTGGGTCGTCATCGCGTCGTTTCTCCCTGTCTCGTTCCCGGTGCCCGGCGTCCGCCCCTCACAGCGCCACCCGCAACCGCCAGCCGCGCGGTGCGACCGGTCCGGCTTCCAAGACGCCGCCGGCCTCCGCCACTCGCTCTCGCAGCCCCACGAGTCCGTTCGCCGTTCCCCCGGTGCCGCCGCCTGCGCCGTCGTCCCGGATCTCCACGGCCGACGCGGTCAAGGTCACCTCGCACCGTGTGGCCCGCGCGTGCCGCACTACGTTCGTCAGCCCCTCCCGCACGACCCACCCGAACAGTTCCTGCTGTTCGGCCCCGACGGGGTCCGTCGTCAGCGGCAGCCGTGCCTCAACGCCTGCGGCTCGCAACAGCTCGCGTCCGCGCGCGAGTTCACCGGCAAGGGTCACCTCGCGGTACCCGGAGACTGCGGCCCGTACGTCGGCGAGGGTCTGCCGGGACAACTGCTCGACCTCAGTGATCTCGTCGATGGCGCGCTCCGACCCAGCGGCGGCGAGCTTGCGGGCGAGGCCGCTCTTGACGGTGATGACCGTGAGGGAGTGGCCGAGGAGGTCGTGCAGGTCCCTGGCGATCCGGTCCCGTTCTGTCTGCTGGGCGAGCCGGGCGACCTCGGCGCGGGCCTCGACGAGCGCCTGGTTCGACTGGGCGATCTCGGCGAACGCGGACACGGTCAGCGCGGTGAAGACGAGGGCGACGGCCTCAAGCCAGCCGGGGCCGCTGTGCCAGGGCCGCACCGCCCAGGGAACGACGACGGCGGCCACCGCCCCGGTGCCGATCAGGAGGGCGGCGTACCGGCGGCGGCGCAGCGCGGCAAAGGCGACGATCACTGTGCACAGGAAGAACGCGTACTCGTGGGCGAACGGTAGCGCGGCGACGAACAGCACGGTCAGCACGGCGAATGGCAGGACCGGGTGGCGCAGCGCTCCCCGGTCGGCGGCGAGCGTCCCCAGGACGTAGCAGACGCAGAACACGGTCACGACGGCGTACCCGGCGATCCGGGCACCACCCGTGCTGTACTGGGCGACACCGACCGCGGTGACGGCGGGGTAGGCCAGCATGCCGGCGGCGAGCAGTGTCCGCCGCCAGCCCCGGGACCAGCGCTGCGGATCACGGCTCACCGCCGGGGTGCCTGGCGCCTGCATGGCGGGCACGTTAACACCGCTCCCGAGCTGCGGTGTGCTCATCGGGACCGGAACAGGGCGCGTATCTCACGGCCGTTGACCGCGAGGACAACGCTGAGCAGGAGCAGTCCGCAGACGCTCTGCTCGATGCGGAGCCAGACGGGGAAGAGGCCGGGCAGCGCCACGATGACGGCGACGGCCGCCGTCATCACGGCCGTGACGATGCGCAGCCGAAGGAAGGCGCGGCGCGAGCCGCGCGCGGCGCCGACGGCGAAGGTGTAGGTGAGGGCCGCGCTCCCGGCGACGAGGACGGTGCGGGTCCACACCGCGTCGTCGACGACGTCCGCGTGGTCGCGGAGCAGGAAGACAGCGACGAGGGTCGCGACGCTGAGGGCGAGGTAACTGCCGACGAGACGCTTGACCGGGCGCAGAGCCTGTCCGATCAGCGTCGGGTTGGATGCGGATGTGGGCTCGGGTACTGCTGCGGGTGAGGCCATACCCCCGAGGGTCGGCCCTGGAGCCCTTGCTGCGGCAGTGAGCTGACCCATGACCCTCCCATGACATTTGTCAGAGTTCGCGAACGGCCTCCCCCGGCACCGCAGGCTCGGCGTCGAAGCGTGCGCACCGCCGCCTCCCGGTGGTGTCGGCGAGTACGGTCTCCGGCCGGTCCAGGCTCCGGCTCGCCGAGCGGGAGATCACCGAGGCCCTGATCGGGAACTACCGCACCGTGCTCAAGGACATCGACGCCGACGGCCCGGCCCGGGCAGCGTTGGCAAAGGCCACGGAGATGACCGCCGAGACCAGGAAGGCCCTTGAGGGGCTGGAGTCCCGGGGCTGGGCCTGCGGATGGGACGTTCCTGGGCGAGGACCCGTTGTGTGCCGTGGCCGGTGGTCGTGCGGCCTGCGTGGTCGGCCGTGGTGGCGGGTTGTCGTGGCGGGCTTTCGCGGGTGTTCAGCCGACGTGTCCGGCGCCGTTCTTCTCTCGGCTCACAGCGCTGTTCCCGTCGCTCTCGTCGTCCTCGTCGTCCTCGTCGTCCTCGTCGTCGGGGACCCAGCGCAGTACGTCGCCGGGCTGACAGCCGAGGGTGCGGCAGATCGCGTCGAGCGTCGTGAACCGCACCGCCTTGGCGCGCCCGTTCTTCAGCACGGCGACGTTGGCGGGGGTGATGCCGACGACGGCGGCGAACTCTCCGACCGACATGTTGCGTTTGCCAAGTTGCACGTCCAGGTTGACGACGATCGCCATCACACCACCTCGGCGATCTCGGTCTCCAGATCCGTCGCCTTGCGCAGCAGGCCGCGCATGATGACGATCAGCATGACGAATGCCGCCCCCACGCCGACGCTCGCCAGCGCGGCGAACAGGGCGCCGAGGACGGCCATGTTGTCGTCATCGGGGGTGGGGATCTCGGCCAGGGTCAGGTGCCCGGTGCCGCCGAGCGCCAACAGCGTCGCCACGGCCGAGGACCCGATGACGGTGTCGACCCAGCGGAAGGCCCTCGGGGTGAAAATCGCGCCGCGTCGGACCATGGTGAGCAGCATCCACACCGCGACGAGCGCGACTTGAACGCAGGCGACGCCGATGATCGCCACGGTCGCATAGGGCGCGGCGAACGAGGCGTATGGAGGGAAGCGGTCGACTTCATCGGCCGCTGTGGTGGGGATGACTACGAACTGACCGAAGAGGCCCACCGTGATCGCTGCGATGATACCGGCTCGGAGCGCGACGATGAAGAAGCGATTCATATATCGATATCGATCGAAAGTCAATCGATCTGCCTGGCTGTCCTGTGTTGTCCGTCTCGCCTGCCGCTCGCTAACGCGCTTGAACGTCAAGGGCGTTCGGCTGGAGTGAGCAGCCGCGTGGGGCCCTGGGCGGGTACGCCGGGGTCGTCGCGGGGGTACCGCCCGCCGTGTCACCGCGGCCGACCGGCACCATTGCGGACGATCAACCACCGCACGAACCCGCGCCACCGCAGCGGCGCCAGTGGCTTGTCACGCTGCCTTGGCCGGGTATTCGGTCCACTGGCGGATCGGGGAGTCGGGCGCGAAGTTGGTTTTCGGTTCAGCGCGGTTGTTGCGCCAGCGGATGTAGACGCTGAAGACCGTGAAGAAACCACCGAGGCAACGCCGTCCCGATGCACCGAGGCCCGGGTCGGCCAACCCGATCACGGGCAAGCAGACGCCCGGCGAGGACTACGCCGACCGGACGGGACGGCACGCGCGGGCGCAGCACACCGACCCCTGCTCGTCAGCTCCTGCCCCGTCCCCCGGGGCCCGCTCAGCGACCTGGGGCAACCGAGCTCCCCCGCAGCAGGGGCGGAAGCTGTGCCACAAACCTACGATGGCTCGGGAAGGCACCATCAAGTCGAGCCGGCGTTCCGGAGGAGGCCGCGATGGTGGAGCACTTTGTCTGGGTGACGACACGCCGCATCAAGCCGGGCGCGTTGGAGGAGTTCGAGAGGGCCTGGCGCCCGGACCCGTACCCGCGGGCGCTGCGCCGCGCCTACGCGTACTGGTCCGAGGACGGGCAAGAGATCACCGGGGTGTCGTTCTGGGACACCAAGGAAGCGTGCGACTCCTGGCGGGCCTCCGCGGCGGAGACGCAGCGGCGTGAGGCCATGGCCCCTTACATCGTCGAGGAGCGGGAAGGCTTCTACCGCGGCCGCGAACTCGGAGTCGGGCACGCCTGAAGCCGCCGCGGTCCTTCTGCCCGCGTCCCGGAACGCCGAGAACGGGCAGCGCAGGCCTGCGGACACCGGCTCCCGGCTGCCATCACTCCTCCGGGGGGAGACACTGGAGTCCTGGCCCCATAAACGGTGAACCGAGTTTTGAGGTGGCCTATGAGCACTCTCGAAGAACAGATCGACGTTGCTGTTCCGATCGCTGTGGCCTGGGAACACCTCCACAAGGTGGAGACGTATCCGCGATTCGTCGAAGGAGTACGCGAGGCTCGTTCGGAGGACGGGCACCGGGCGCGCCTGGACGTCGACGCGGGCGGCCGGGCTCAGGAGTTCGAAGCCGAGCTCACCGACCGCGGCAAGGAACACATGCTGGAGTGGCAGACCACGAGCGGTCCGGACCTGGCGGGAACCTTCTCACTGCTGCCCATCGACCGGGAGCACACCCGAGTCCAGGCCCGGATCGAGTACGACCCGGGCACCGTCAAGGAGGCGTTCGGCGGGCCGAAGGGGTTCGCCCAGGCGACCGCGATCGAACGGCTTGTACGGGACGACCTCGAGCACTTCAAGGAGTTGGTGGAACAGGAACGGTGAGGTGCCCCCACCGATCGGGGCTGGCCTCACGCTTCGCGAGAGCGTATGACGGTTGACGGCAGTGCGGTCCACGGCCGTCGCGCCCTGCAGCACGGCAAACTGCGGTCAGTGACGGTGCCCCGGGTGCCCCGCACGGGACGACCGGTCGGCGTCTGACCGCAGCTCTCTCTGAACTTGCCGGCCCGAGCACGGCACGACGGCATCGGGGAACGGCTCCAGGAGCTGGAGACTCCGCACGAAGACTGATGGCCTCACGGATGCCGACCGCTCGACAAGGATGCGGCTCGCGACAGGCTGCCCACCCCTCATTGCCGTGTCCCATCCGTGCCGTTCGGGGTGGACGACAGCGGTCAAGCACGGCGCGTAGAAGCCACAGGCCTCAGCAGCCCCAGGCCCATCCCACCCTCCCGCAGCCACGACCACCTGGACGCTGTCGCTGTGGAATCCATCCCCCGCCCACGCAGAACGCTCGGCTGGGAACTCCAGCCGAGCGTCTGACTGAACTACTGACAACAGCCGCTTGACCAGCGGGTTGCTACACCCTCTTGAATCCGCCACCGGGAGCGGGCCTGTGCCTCCGGCGTGGCCTCCAGGCTGCCGTCAGATCAGATCGTCGGTGTGTCATCGACGATCTCCTTGTGCGGTTCGACAATGAACTTCCAGCCCTCGCTGGGCTCCAGGAACCGCACTCGGGTCGGGTAGATGTCCATGGCGCGGCGGTCGCGGTTCTGGCTGTTCGTGTTCTTCCGCGCCCGGGCCGGCTCCTCGTACAGGTCGACCTTGACGTCCGGCACCGCGACGGCTTCCTCGCTCCAGCGCTGAACGACCCCCGCACCGAACGCGTCCCGCGCGGCGGAGTAGAGCGACTCCAGGGATTCCTTGTTCCCGCCGGGCACGAAGAGGGCAAGGTTCAGGAGGACGCCGGCACTCTGAAGAACCTCGATTTCCTCCCCCGCCTTGTCAGCAATCCAGATCCCACCCTCTTCAGCATTGTCCGGGAGGACGTGAATCTCCTCACCGAAAACCGTCCTCGCGGCGAAGGACCCTCCCTCGAAATTTTTGCCCGGCCCCGTAAGGAAAGCCGGGGCATAGCAGTCGAGAGGAAGGCCGCTCATCCCTGCCGAGACGAAGATACCGTCCTGGGAGCCCAAGCCCGAAACCTCTTCGGCCGTAAGACGTCGAGCCGTAACCTTCTCGGTATTCACGCCATTCCCCTTTTAATCGCGGCGTCCTGTGAATTCATTAAGACTCTACCACGAAAAGGATCAGCTACTTCCCATTACGCACGCCCTCGCGCCCACGGTGACACGGGCCAACCCTGCGAGCAATTCCACCCGGGAGAGCAGCTGACAACTCCTCCTGCATCACCGAGGAAACGCACCACCCGTAGAGAAATGAGGCGACACCCAAGAGGCGCCATCTTACTTCAGCACTGTTTTCAGCAACGACGTCAGTCGCCGAGGTGAAGTCGGCCAGATTTCCGGCGCGAGGGCTGCGCGAGCCAGGGACAACGCAATCAAATTGCGCATTCACAGTGCTCTATGTTCACACCAAGACAAAACGCCGAACTGCGCGCATCGAGCGACAACTACTATCGAATCAAAACCAGGTCGACTTTCCGATTTCAACGACATGCCGGCGACTGTGAACCACCATGTAAAGTTCTGCGATTACGAAGGTTGACAGCGGTCTCTGCCAGTTTCGAGATCACAATCTCAGCCCTGGTGTGCATTGTCTCCACCACCTCATGCGGCAGCTCCCGGTACCAGCCCGCACAGGTACGCCCTCCAAGGCATCGGCGATCTGACGCCGCCCCCCTCCCTGCGGCGCTCGCGCTGCTGCTGGAACGCCGGCACGTCCGCAAGGCGGACCACGCGGTGACTGCTGCCGGGCAGGTTCGTCGAGGGGACGTCCCCGGCTTCGAGCAGGCGGGCGACGAACGGCCAGGACAGGGCCCAGAAGCTCAGCGGTCCCAGCGGGCGACAACTCCTCCTGGCCGAAGGGGGGCACATCACCGACGACGCTGCGGGCCCGGGGCCGGGGCTCAGTCGGATCCTTGGCCCTCCAGTGTGTGCCGCTGGACCAGCCGTGAAATGTCCTTCGCGGTGACGATCCCCACCAGATGGGCCCCGTCCACGACGAGAATGCGCACGCCAGTACTCGGGCGGAGCTTGTCGAGAGCCTCACTCAGAAGATCAGTCGGGGCGGCAACCGCGCACTGTGCCAGCGGGATCGCCACCTCGCGCACGCGCAGCGCCTCCCGGCGCGCTCCCGGTATCCGGGCGAGCTTGCGTATCTGAACGATCCCGCTGGGACGGCCTTCGAAATCAAGCAGCGGCACGGCGGAATGGCGGGAGTTCGCTGCCACCTCGTCGATGAAATGCCGGATGGTCAGCCAGTCGGCGCCGGTGGTCACCGGGCTGGACATGGCATCGGCGACCTTGACGCCCCGCAGTGCTGTGTGGATCACGGCGCGCTGCCGTTCGGTTCCGGCGACGACCGTGATGAAGAGACCGACCAGGATGAGCCACAGCCCGCCCGGCACCCCGCGCAGGAAGGAGATCCAGCCGAGGGCCATCAGCAGCCCGCCCATGACCTGACCGCTTCGGGAGGCCGCCCGATCCGCACGTTCCCGGTCTCCGGTACGCCACCACAGCAGCGCCTGCACCACCCTCCCGCCGTCGAGCGGCGCAGCGGGAAGGAGGTTGAATGCGCCCAGGAAAAGGTTCGCCCAGCCGAGCCACACCAGAACGGCGGCGGGCACCGCCCAGCCGGGCATCGTGTGCAGCCCGATTCCCGCTCCGAGCGCGGCGCTTCCGATGGCCAGGCTGGTGAGCGGCCCGCTGATCGCCACTGCGAAAGCCACCGCGGCCGTCGGCGGTCGCCCCATCCGGGTCATCCCGCCCAGTGCCCACAGCGTCACATCCTGTACCGCGATCTTCTTCCTGCGGGCAGTCGCAGCGTGTGCCGTCTCGTGGAGCAGGAGACTGCCCATGAGCAGCACGGCCCCCACAGCACTGGCGAAGGTGTACACCGCACCCGGGCGCCCTGGTGTCCATGCGGGGAGGGTCTGGCGGCCAAGGCCGTACGCGAACAGGACCACCAGCAGCGGCATGCTCCAGTGCATCCGCAGTGGTACTCCGACAACTTGTCCGACACGGACCGAGCCGTTCATCGTCGTCTCCCGCCGGCTCGGTAACCGGCCCACGGCAGGACCTCACGACCTGACTCCGTGAACCGACTGACCGGCACGGCACCCACCCACCATTGTCGCTCCCGGAATCTCCCGCTGTCGGCCAGAACCCGGGACGCATTCCCTCCTCGGTTCCGTCGACTCCGTTCAGCACGTCGCTGCGCAGATTCAGCACGTCGCTGCGCAGATACGGTCGGGGAGGGTGCCGGATCTGGGCCCGCTCCACGCCGTCCAGCCGTTCTTGATCACCTGAGACCGGCCGGAAGTTGCGACGACCAACTTGGACGACCAACTTGTTCGTGCCTGTCTGCCGGTGCCGGGGGCGGGTCCTGATGTCAGTGCGGGCGGGCCTCACTCACCGCACGGGGAAGCCGAAGGAGTACCCCTGCTGCTTCAGCCAGGGCAGGATCTCGCGCAGGGCGGCCAAGGTCTGGGAGCGGTCTCCTCCCGCGTCGTGGAAGAGGACGGTCGGCCCGTTGGAGATCTCGCGCTTGACGGTGGCGACCATGGCGTCCACACCGGGACGCTCGAAGTCCTTGGAGTCGACGTTCCAGCCCAACGGTCGCATCCCCCGGGATGCGGCGAGCTGTCGGCTGTACGGGGTGAAAGCACCGCCCGGGGCCCGGTAGTACTGCGGCCGGACACCTCCGGATGCCTTGGTGATCATGCGTTCGGCGTCCAGGATCTGCTGGGACTGGTACGCCTCGGACTTGGAGTCCATGGCGGTGTCGTGCGAGATCGTGTGGTCGCACAGCCGGTGCCCGGCCGCCACGACGTCTTTGACCAGGTCCGGGTGTGCCTGGGCCTGCGTGCCCACCATGCAGAACGTGGCCTTCACACCGTTGTCCTTCAGCAGTTGCAGCACCTGCGGCGTCCAGACCGGGTCCGGTCCGTCGTCGATGGTGATGTTGACACCCCGGGCGCCGCGGTCCGAGGCGTGCGCGATGTCCGCCGCCACCTTGGCCACGGTCCGGTCCTGAGGCCGGGCGTCCGGCGATGAGACGCGCGCTTGCGGCTGCCGCCCTCCGGCGATGTCGGCCTGCGCGGTCCACACCGAGGCGGCAGCGGCCACTGCTGTCACCCCGAGTGCCGCCGCGAGAAGCCTGCCGTGCCGTCCCCTTTCCTTGTGCCTTGCCATGTCCGCCCACCCCTTTGCTGTCTCCGCCGACGCCGTGCACCCATGAAGACATACGAACGCCCACATGGGATCCCCCTGTTACCGATCGCAGACGAATCCGCAGGGGACCGGCGACAAACGCAGGAGCCCCGCGACAGATGAGGGCACACAACGGCAACGAGGACGGCAGAGCTGGCGGCACCCCCGCCCCGGCCCAGCCGCACGCCCCTGCCCAGCCGCACGCGGCGCAGATCGCCGCCGCGAAGGAGGCCGTACCGTCCCTGTTCGTCAACGCCCGCACCGACTCCTACCGGCTCGGTGGTCATGGGGCGGGGACGCGGTGCGTCGCGCGGCCTGTCAACGAACGGACGGCGACAGGGGGTTCGTACCGGAGGTCGTCGACCCGGCGGGAATCGCCGTGCTCATCGGCGTAGTCGAGGCCCCCTGAACGTTCTGCGCGTCCCCGACGGCCCCACCGTCACAGAGCCGGGAGCATCGGGGGTACGGCGGGTGAGCCTCGGCTCCCTCCGCCGGGGACGCGCAGAACACCGCACCCAGGACCCTGTGGCATTGATCACAGCGAAAGCACAGGCAGTGAATGCAACTGCACCCTTTCGCCTTTTCTGTCGGTCACGGTGCTGTGGTATGGGCCGGAAGAGGTGAAGAACTCGTGAGGGTCGGCCGTTGCTCCGGCCATACGATCACCTCAAGTCGCATCTGCGTGCCCCCACTCCGCCGCGACCCCTTCTTCTCTTTTTCCGGACGCCGAAGGGCTCTTGTGAAGATTCGCCCGATTCTTGCCACAGCCGTTGCCGCCGCAGTGACCATGCCTGCCCTCCTGCTGTCGGTCACCCCCGCGTTCGCCGACGACAAGCCGGCAGCGCAGACGCAGGACAAGCCGTCCATCGCGGAGCTGGAAAAGGCCGCCGCCGCCGCGAAGGCAGCGTACGACGACGCCGTGGAGGCCGAGAATGCCGCCAAGGCGGCTTTGAATGCCGTCCTGTCCGACACCAGTCCTCTGACCGTGGCCGCCAAGGCCGCCGAGGCCGCGGCGGCGGAGGCCGCCACCGCGAAGATGGCCGCCGACCAGGCGGTCCTCGACGCCCAGGCCGCGGTGGACGCCCTCCCGGAGACGGCCACCGAGGAGGAGAAGACCGCCGCCGCGGCCAAACTCACCGAAGCGAAGGCCGACGCCAGGACCGCCGACGAGGCCAAGACCGCCGCCGACGCCGAGGCCGTGAAAGCCCTCAACGCGCGAGACGACGAGCGGGTCGCCGCGGCCCGGAAACTGGACCGGGCTCAGAAGACCACCAAGGCGGCGCTCGCCGACAAGACCGCCGCCGACGAGGCGCTGGCCAAGGCGAAGGAGGAGGGCGGCGAGGACGGTGAGGACGGTGAGGACTGCGTCCCCGAGGCCAAGCTCACCACGGTCGTCACGGGTCTGCCGTCCACCGTCGTCGCCGGCACGAAGGTCAACTTCAATCTCCGGGTGACCAACGGCACCGACAGGACGATGGACGAGGTGCTTCCGTTCGCCTACGTCCACGCGACCGACCGGAGCGGGCTCAACACCATCGACGACCTGGTGCACCTGCAATGGTCCTCCGCCTCGTCCTCGAAGTGGAAGACCGTCGACAACAAGCACTACATGGACGCCATCAGCCCGTTGAAGGCCGGCACCCACGCCGACATCAAGATGCGCCTCACGATCGACGCCTCGGCCCCCGCGGGCAACGGCGTCACCTTCGTCGCCGGTGACTACTTCAACGACAACGGCACCTGCGGCGGGAACCCGGACCTCGATGGCTATGAGTTCCTGATCGCCGCCGCGGGCAGCAAGCCCGGCAAGGTCGACGACGCCAAGCCCGGCACGACCAGGCCGAACACCTCGGACCTCAAGGCGCAGAGCGGCGCGTCGGCCCGTCCGGTGAGCGGCAGCCTCGCTGCCACGGGCTCGTCCTCCGCGACGTCGCAGCTCGCCCTCGCGAGCGGCGCGGCCGTAGCGATCGGCGGGGGCGCGGTGTTCCTCGCACGCCGTCGCAAGGCCGGCTCCCACGCCTGACGCACGAGGTGGGGTGCCGACCGGGCACCCCACCCCACGCGTACCGAAAGGCCCTGGAAATCGTCCGCCGATGATGCGCGCATATACGGTGCTCCCTGGATCGCAGCAGGGCGGGCGCGAAAGACGGACGGTCCAGCAACCGGGGACGGACGCTTCCATGTCCGTGATCGAGGAACGGAGCTGAAATTGGGAACCTCATCGGCCCAGAACGGCGATCCCGGCCGGCCGGGATGTGTGATCGGCCTGTTCTGGATAGAGGAGGCCAGGGTGTGTCTGGGCGCGCCTCCGGCCGAAGAGGTCCCTGGAGTGTTCCTCTCCCCTACCGAGCTTTCAGTCACTGGCCCTGAACAACATGTCTGGGGCTGGGCGGATGTGACGGATCTTCAGGTTCTCGACGTGCCGGTGCGCCCGGCTGCCGTCCGATGGGCGACCCGGGTGACAACGGTCGCCGCGGCGGCCCTCGACGTCTGGGTTCCGGACAGTCCGCCGCAGATGACCGTGGTGGTGCATGCCCGGGACCAGCGCGTCGAGACGCCGGTCTCCTCCGCCGCGGACACCGCGTACACGCAGCGGGAAGTCGACCTCTCACTCGGTCTGCTCTCCCACTTCGTGCGGGGCAGCG
Source organism: Streptomyces sp. NPDC015032 (assembly GCF_043080425.1). Classification (NCBI taxonomy): domain Bacteria; kingdom Bacillati; phylum Actinomycetota; class Actinomycetes; order Kitasatosporales; family Streptomycetaceae; genus Streptomyces; species Streptomyces sp. NPDC015032. Next base: position 20,388 of record NZ_JBIBVN010000037.1, read on the forward strand.
CCTCGCCTTCGACCCTGACACAGTGGTGGGCGGAGAACCGGCCGACCGAAGTCCTGCGCTCGCGTCGCCGGGAGGCCGCTCTGGAAGGGTGGCTGGCTCCCCTGTGGTGAAAGCCCGCCACCGCACCAGTCCGCTGCTCTCCCCCCGTCACGCCTCCCGTCCCGAACCCCGTCCCGAATCCCGCCGGCGAAGTGCTGAGGCCCGAACCCGTCCGACGGGCTGGGCCAACGACGCCTGAGCCTTCTTCGATGCCCGGAATAATTCGAAATAATTCGAAGTCGCGTGCTGTGTGCGTGCCACACGTGCCGTAGCGGGGCGTCAGATTGACCCCGTCCTGGACACCGACGTCTCCGCGGTCGCGAAGATCCGGTCCAGGTGGTGGTGGAGTACCGCGATGGCCGACTCCGGATTCCGCTGACCCACGAGGATGCTGGTGCCCATGGCCGCCGCCATCGCGAGCAGACTGATCGCCTCCATGCGGGCGTCGGTGCCGGGATCGGTCAGACCTGCCGCCCGGGCATGTTCGAGGAGGCCGGTCAGAGCGTTCTCCGCGGCGTCGGGGTTGTCGATGAACGGCTGGGCGGCCAGCGCCTCGTCGGTCACGGACAGGATCGAGTAGGAGCTGTAGACGAGGTGGAAGGTGCGGCTCTCGTCATCGGTCGGGAGGGAGGCCAGCAGCAGCGCCTCGACGGTCGCGCGCGGGCCCGGGTCCGGACCCGCGGCGGCCAGGAGGGATCCCACCCGTGCGGTGAAGCCGTCGGTCAGGTACTGGAGCCCGTAGAAGAGGAGCTTCTCCTTGGTCTCGAAGTAGTACTGCACGAGCCGGAGTGACACGCCGGCCTCCGCAGCCACGTCGCGCATGCCAACGGCGTGCAGCCCCCGCCGCCCGGCGACCCGGATGAGCGCCTCGGCGATCTGTGCGCGCCTTTCCTCGTGATCCACGCGCTTCGGCATGTGCCGGTGTCTCCGCCCGTCGGTGGTGGATTCTCGGTCCGGGCTCCCCGGACCCCTTTTATGGTACTGCCGTATCAACATCGTGGTACGGTCGTACCACGAAAAACGGATCTTTCCGGAGGTACCTTGTGCCCGAGAACACGACCCGTGTGCGCCGCGACGTCGGCCGGTACGTCAACGACAAGCTCCGCGACCGCTACTTCGCCGCCAGCGACGTGCTCTACGCGATGGGGGCGCCCATCCGCTCCGAGACGGACGTCGAGACCAGCTTCGGCACTACGCACGTCTACCGGTACGGACCCGTGGACCCCGCAGCCGAATCCCGTACGCCGATCGTCCTGATCCACGGCGCGGGCTACTGCTCCGCCATGTGGTACCCCAACACCCCCGGGCTCAGCCTCGACCGCCCCGTATACGCCCTCGACACCCCCGGCGACGCGGGCCGCAGCGTCCACCGCGAGCCCATGTGGCAGCCCGAGCGCGCCGCCCAGTGGATGGACGAGGCCCTCGACGCACTCGGCCTCGACCGGGTCCACCTCGTCGGCTCCTCCTACGGTGGCTGGCTGGTGCTCAACCAGGCCCACCGCCGACCCGAACGGCTCGCCTCGGTCACCGCCCTCGACCCCGGCGGCCTGGAGAAGGTGGGTCTGCGCTTCTTCGCCTGGGTGTTCATCAGCCTGTTCGCCAGTTTTGCCCCCAAGGCGCTGCGTCCGCGCCTCGCCGCCTGGCTGGAGCAGCCGGTCATCGCCGTTCCCGAGCTGCGGAAGTGGGTCCAGGCCGGCGCCCGGGCGTTCCGGGTCCGCCGCCCCGCGCCCCTGCCGCTTGCCGAGGATGCGCTGCGGTCCATCCGGACCCCCGTCTACCTCATCATGGGCAAGCGCAGCCTGCTCGTACACCCGCAGCGACAGCTGGAGCGGGTACCGCGCCTCATTCCCAAAGCCCGCGCCGAGATCATCGCCGCGACGGGCCACGGACCGCAGATCGACCACCCCGACATGGTCAACGCCCGGATGCTCGGCTTCATGGAAGACATCGACTCCCTCGACCCCGCCGCGATCGACGCGTAGGGCCCACGGCCGGGGACACCAGCGCCGGGGTGGCGGCTGCGAACCCCTGGATGGCCGGGGCTGACGACCTTCGTCCGCACGAAGACCGACGTCCTCGCGGACGCCTGCCCCGCAGCCGCCACCAGCTCGGCAGCGCCGGTCAGGCCGTGGCGGAAACCTTGGGAGTGAGCAGTTCCAGCGCCTCTTCCCAGCGGAAGTGGTCGGCCCCACCGCCGGCCTCGGGCTCGCGAGGTTCGTACGAGCCGATCAGGACACCCATCTCGCGCAGCCGGTCCAGACTCAACCGGTAAGCGGGATGAGCGGCCTGGGCCGAGTTCAGACAGGGGAGGACGGCGGTCGGGATGCCGAAGCCGTACGCCTCGCACAGGATCCCCAGCGCAAGGGTGTCGGAAATCCCCGCCGCCCACTTATTGATCGTATTGAAGGTGCCCGGGGCAACGGCGATGGCGTCGGCGGGCGGCAGCGGACGAGGGTCGCCGGGTGAGCGCCAGGCCGAGCGGATGGGAAAGCCGGTCCGCGCTTCGACAGCGGCCGCATCGATGAAGCCGAGGCCCTGCGGGGTGGCGACGACGCCCACGTCCCAGTTTGCTTCCTGGGCGGCCGTGATGAGCTTGCCGACGTCACCGGCGACTCCGGCCGCGCACACGACGACGTACAGGAACGGCTTCTTGGTCTGCTGGTCGGGCTGATCGCTCACGCGGGGCTCCCGGTCGGCGGCTGAAGTGGTGCAGTTGAGCAGCGTACGGCGGCGGTCGTGGGCGGCCACGCCGACGACCGGTTCCCGGACGGCCCGGTAGCCTTCGGGCCATGCCCGAAGGAGCGGTGGGACATTTCTACGACGAACTGGCCGACGGCTACCACCTGATCTACGAAGACTGGGACGCGAGCATCCGTCGGCAGGGGGACGCCCTGGATGCTCTGATCGGCCGGGACCGTGCGGTCGTGCTCGACTGCTCCTGCGGCATCGGCACGCAGGCCATCGGCCTGGCGCTGCGCGGGCACCGCGTCATCGGGACCGACCTCAGCCCCCGCGCCGCCGCCCGCGCGGCCCGGGAGGCCGCTCACCGGAACCTGACGCTGCGCACGGCCGCCGCCGACATGCGACATCTCCCGTTTCCCGACGGCCGGTTCGACACCGTCGTCTGCGCCGACAACTCGCTGCCCCACCTTCTGACGGAGCAGGATGTGGTCGCCGCCCTGGCCGAGATGCGCCGGGTGCTGCGCCCCGGCGGCCTGCTGCTGGTCAGCACACGCTTCTACGACGAGTTGCTGCGCGACCGCCCCGCTTCGACGCCGCCCCAGGTTCACCGGACCGCCGACCGCGCCGACGGAAGGGAACAGACCGAACGGACCGTCACCTTCCAGCTCTGGCACTGGCACGACGACGGCGAGCACTACGACCTGGAGCACTTCCAGCTCCTTCCGGCAGGCGGAAAATGGCGCGTACAGGCCCGCCGGACCACCTACTGGGCGCTCGGCCGGGACCGGCTGACCGCCCTCGCGGCCGACGCGGGGTTCGTGGGCGTCGAGTGGCGGATGCCGCAGGAGACAGGTTTCTTCCAGCCGCTGCTCGTCGCCGTGGCGGACCGGATGCGGTCCCCTGCCTGACCGAACCGAACGCGCCGGAGGCGCCCGGACGGGCCCACCCCGAGTGGGCGCCCGCCGGTCACCCGTCGACGAGGAGGAGCCCGCCATGCCGGACGCCCTGAACACCGTTGTCTGCGAGCCCACACCGACCCCCGCGAGCGCCAGGTCCTGACGCTGCTCGCAGGAGGCGAGAGCTACTGCAGAACGCCTCGGTCAGCCGCCCGAGTTGCTCGGCGATACCGGCGGTGAGCTGCCGGACCGCTGGGTATCACGCTCCGGCTGCGGGGCCCGCCGGCCGGGTGGCCGGCGGGCCCCGTCAGGGCGCTGTCGGGGTCGGATAGGGCGCGCCGTGACACCCCGTCCGGGACCCGGCAGCCGACCCGGCCCCTGGCCTGAACCCGGCCCGGTCCTGCGACGGTTCGAGGAGGCGCACCCCGGAGGAGGCGCACCCCGGAGGAGGCGCACCCCGGATGAACCGGTCGATGCGACGGAACGGACTCCGGCTACCCGGGCGCCGCCCGGCACCCGTTCCGCAGCCCGCTCAGTCGGTGGTGGCCGGGCGGTCGGCGGCGGTGACGAGGTCGGCGAAGGTCAGGGGGGTGCCCGGCGCCGGGGTGACCGTGGACCCGGTCGCGGCTGCCGTGTCGAGGCCGTCGAGGGCCAGGTCGAGGTGGCGGTGGAGGAGGTGGCCGTCGGGGTCGAGGCGGTCCAGGCCGCCGGGGAGGGGGCGGGAGAGGCGGATCGAGAGCAGGACGAGGTCGCCCATGCCCACGTCGCGGCGGAGCCGGCCGGACCGGTGTGCGGCGTCGATCAGGGTCTCGACGGTGTTCGCGGTGCTGGTGCGGATGCGTACGAGCTCCTCGTCGACCACGAGACCTTCGAGCAGGACGAGGATGACCGCGCCCATCCGCAGGTCCGCCGCCGCGTGGACGAAGCGGCGTACGGCCGCGAAGGCGTCGCCGTCCACCGCGGCGGCCTCTTCGGCCGCGCCCTCCAGTCGGGCGAGCAGGTCGCCGGTCAGATCCCGGACGAGCGCCGCCCGGTCGGGGTAGCGCCGGTAGAGCGTGCCGGGCCCGATTCCGGCCCGGCGCACGATCAGGTCCAGGGGCGCGTCGAGGCCGCGCTCCAGGAAGACGTCACGGGCCGCGTCGAGAATCCGCCGCCTGCTGCGTGCCGCGTCTGCCCGCACGGTGTACCGCCTTCCGTGACCCCACTGAATCGGAGAGTTTCTCTCCGCCACGCTATCGCCCCAAAGGCGGAGGGAACCTCTCCACTTAAGGATTCCTTAAGGGCGCAACGGACCGGCACAGCCGACCGACACAGCGAACCGGTACAGCGGACCGACACAGCGGACCGGCACAGCAGAATTCGGGCATCGCGTCAGATTTCCAGCCACCCGAGCGACCCCGTTCACGCACCGCCAACCCCGCCACGCCAGAGAACCCGCCGCGAGGCGCCCGGCACAGACCTGAGCAATCGTCACATTCCACCCGCGAAACCAAGGTGCCCGCCCGAGCAGCTAGGGTGTCGCCCGTACTCCCGGATGTGAACATTCCGCATCGAGCGTGCAACTGGCGTGGCGGTCTTGACATTTACCCAACAGGCCGATGCTAAGATCATCTTACTTCCAGTGGGCTGATGGCATATGGGGGCATTCCGGGAGGGATGGGTTCCTCGGCCTCACTTTCGGAGGCTTCCCCGCGTGACACAAGCCGTGGCTCACCAAGCCCCGGTTCGTGCAGCACATGAGGGAGCGTCAAGCTGTTTCCATAGCCGTGGCACTTGAAGTGAGTCTCATGACATTTGCACAGGGCCTGCTCCTCTGGGCGCTGGTTGTCGTAGCACTGGTCGCTGTAGGTGCCGTCCTGCGGGCTCGCAAGACCAATATCGGACTTCGCAGACAGACTTCCCAACTCCGGGACGAGCGTGACGCGCTGCAACGGCAGCGGGACGAGATCCACGCCGCCCACACCGGTCTGCTGCACCGGCAGAACACCGAGATGACCGAGGTCCGCAAGGACGCCGAGGAGGAGACCAAGGCCGTCCTCAAGGCGGCTGTGCGTACCCTCCAGGGGCTCGCGGACGAGCAGCAGGTGGTCATCGAGAACGCCCAGAAGAAGTACGGCGACGACCCGCACATGCTCGCCGACCTGATGGCCATCGACCACGCCAACAGCCAGTTCGGCCGCCGGGCGCAGGGCATCGCGGTGCTGTGCGGCGGCTGGCTCGGGCGCCGGGAGACCGTCGCGTCCGTCTTCGACGTGGCCCGCAGCGCCCAGGGCCGTATCCGGCAGTTCGACCGGGTCCGGGTCAATGGACAGGTCAACTTCTCCGTCGTCAGCAAGGCCGTGGAGCCGGTCGCGGTGGTCCTCGCCGAGCTGCTGGCCAACGCCACCAACTACTCCGCCCCCGGCACCCCGGTGGAGATCAACATCCAGGCCGTCCCCAAGGGCGTCTGCCTCATCGTCGACGACGCCGGCCTCGGCATGGGCCAGGAGGAGAAGGACCGCGCGGCGGCTCTTCTGGCGCCCCAGGCCGCGATCAGCGTCTCCAGCCTGGGCATTCCCCCCCAGTTCGGATTCGCCGTCTCCGGTGTGCTGGCCTCCCGCTACGGGTTCAAGGTCTCGGTGGACTCCGTATCCCCCTATGGAGGCGTACGCGCGGTGGTTCTCCTGCCCGACGAGCTTCTCACCGGCGACGCGTCCGCGCCTCCGGCCACCGCCGCGGCCCCCATGGCCACCGGTGGCTACGACGTGAACGACGCGAATATCGCGGACGTCGCGGCGTTCCACCAGCGCCACGCGCCCGCGCCGGCCCCGACCCCGCTGTTCCCCCCGGCCGGACAGATGGCCCCCGCCCCGCAGCAGTCGGGGTCCTTCACCACCGCGGGCGGCCTGCCCAAGCGTCGTCGCAAGAGCCCGGTGTCCGTGGTGCCGTCGGCCGACCCCGGGCCGGCGCGCAGCAACGAGGAAACCGCTTCCCGCCTGGGCGCGTTCCAGCGCGGAACCCGGTCCGGACGTGACACGACGACGATGGAAGGACCCGAGATCCAGTGAACCCCGATCTCTCCTGGGTGCTCAACGATGTGCTCCAGGTACCCGGCGCCCGGCACGCGATCCTCGTATCCGCCGACGGCCTGCTGCTGGCCAACTCCAGCCAGATCGGCCGGGACGACGCGGAGACCGTGGCGGCGGCGATGAGTTCCATGCAGTCGCTGAGCCGGGCCGTCGCCCCCTTCATCGGCGCCCAGACCCCCGGCCGCTGGCGGCAGACCCTCCTTGAGTACGAGCACGGCTGGATCTTCCTGATCGCCGCCGGTACCGGCGCCTACCTGGCGGCGGCCGCGGCGGCCGACGTGGACATGGAGGCGATGTCCTTCCGTATGCAGCAGCAGGTCACCGCGCTGGGGAAGGCGATGACCACGCCGCCCCGCCAGAACGCCGGAAGCGACGTATGACGACGCCGGGCGAGGAGCAGTCGGTCAGCAGCGGGTTCGTCCGGTCCTACGTCATCACCGGCGGACGCGGCCTGCCCGGCGCGGAAGATCTCTCCCTCGTCACCCTGGTCACGATCGCGCCCGACCGGCAGCAGCCCCCGAACCCGAGCCCCGAGGTCCGGGCGATCTGGGAGCTCTGCTCCGGCGGCTATCTGTCGGTGGCCGAGGTGGCGGGCCACCTCGGGCAGCCGGTCGGAGTGGCGCGGCTGCTGCTGAACGATTTAGCGGAACAAGGTCACCTGATCCGCCGCAAGGCGCCCCCGCCTGCTCAGCTCGTTGACAGGAAGATCCTCGAAGAGGTGTTGCATGGACTCCAGGTCCGGTTCGGCTGAGAACATCTATGTGCCGGACGCGGTGCAGCGTGCGGCGAAGATCCTCGTCGTCGGACACTTCGCCGTGGGCAAGACGACGCTCATCGGCACCCTCTCCGAGATCACTCCGCTGCGTACCGAGGAGCGGATGACGCAGGCCGGCGCGCACATCGACGATCTGCGCGGCGCGCCCGACAAGGTGACCACGACGGTCGCGCTGGACTTCGGCCGTCTGACGCTGAGCGACGAGCTGGTGCTGTATCTGTTCGGCACGCCGGGCCAGCAGCGCTTCGTCGAGCTGTGGGAGGACATGGCGCGGGGCTCGCTCGGTGCGCTGCTCCTTGTCGACCCGGCCCGTCTCGCCGACACCTTCCCGGTGATCGACCTGGTCGAGACGTACGGGCTGGAGTACGCGGTCGCGGTCAACAGCTTCGACCCGTACTCCCAGCATGCCGAGGAGGAGCTGCGCGAGGCGCTCGACCTGCTGCCGGACACCCCGATCGTGTACTGCGACGCCCGGGACGACAAGTCGTCCGCGCAGGCCCTGATCACTCTGGTCCAGCACCTTCTCGCGCGGGTGGCCTGACCCCTGCTCCGTCCTCCGCCCTTCGGTACGGGTGACCCCCTCCCCGTTTCCGTCCACCGTCCGGGCCCCGCGAGGCCCGCGATCACATCGAGGAATCACACATGGACTCTCAGCCGGGAGCCACCCCGTACAGCGCCCCCACCGGGTGCCCCATGCACGGTGAGCGGCAGAAGTCGCTCTACGGGCCGGAGTTCGCGTCCGATCCGCAGCGTGTGTACGACGAGTTCCGGGCGCACGGGCTCGCCGCTCCGATCGAGCTGGCCCCCGGCGTGGACGCCACCCTCATCGTGCAGCACGAGGCCGCGCTCCGGGTCCTGCAGAACCCCTCCTACTTCGCCCGTGACTCACGGCGGTGGGCGGCACTGCGGGAGGGCCGGGTACCGCTCGACAGCCCGGTGCTGCCCATGATGGCGTACCGGCCCAACTGCCTGTTCACGGACGGCACCGAGCATCTGCGCCTGCGCAAGGCGGTCACCGAGAGCCTCGGCCGGCTCAACACCACCCGGCTCAGCCGGGACGTCGAGCGCATCGCCGACTACCTCATCGACCAGTTCATCGAACGCGGCTCCGCCGACCTGCTGGGCGACTACGCCAAGCTGCTGCCGCTGCTGCTGTTCAACCAGCTCTTCGGCTGCCCCGGTGAGATCGGCGACCGGCTCACCCGCAGCATGTCCGCGATCTTCGACGGCGAGGACGTACTGCGGGCCAACGCCGAACTGACCGAGTGCCTGATGGAGCTCGTCGCGCTCAAGCGGCGCCAGCCCGGCGAGGACATCACCTCCTGGCTCATCCAGCACCCGGCGGGTCTGCGGGACGAGGAGCTCAAGGACCAGCTCGTGATGCTGATGGGCGCGGGCATCGAACCGGAACGCAATCTCATAGCCAACGCGCTGCTTCTCCTGCTGTCGGACAACCCCGGGAATTCGCAGCGGCGCGGTACGGGGCTGCTGGTCGAGGACGCCCTCGACGACGTGCTGTGGAACAACCCGCCGATCGCCAACTACGCGACGCACTTCCCGGTCCAGGACATCGACCTGGGCAGCGTGACGCTGAAGGCGGACACCCCCGTACTGATCAGTTTCGCTGCCGCGAACAGCGATCCCGCGCTCACCGATGCCCGCCAGACCCTGAGCAAGGGCGCCCATCTGGCCTGGGGTGCGGGTCCGCACGTCTGCCCGGCGAAGTCCCCCGCGCAGCTCATCGCCCTCACCGCGATCGAGAAGGTCCTCAACTCGGTGCCGGACCTGGCCCTCGCCATCCCGGCCTCCGGTGTCGAGTGGCGGCCGGGACCGTTCCACCGCGCCCTGGTGTCCCTGCCGGTCCGGTTCAGCCCGAGTGCACCGCGCCAGGCCGCGAAGGCCGCGACGCAGGCGCCCGCTTCGACCCGGATCGCCGCCCCCGAGGAGGCTTCCGCCCCGCGGTACGACCACGTGGAGCATCCGAAGAAGACAAAGGGCTGGTGGAGTTCCTTCCTGGACGTGTTCCGCGTATGACGGCGTCCGGTGACGGACTTTCAGACAGCTCGTGCACATAACTCGCTTGTACGGACTGCCACTTGAGGGAGATCCGGCGCATGGCAAGGGGCCAACGGCACCTTTTCCTGTGATAGGGGCAACAGCGGTCGACGCTTGGCGGATATAAGTGGAGGGGTAGGTTCTGGCCGTAACCATGAGCCCAGAGCAAGGAACTCTGCGTGAGCGCTATACGCGGCACCGGCCGGCCCGTCGACCGTCGTGCCCTCATCTCCCTCCTGAGACGTCTCAAATCACCCGAAGGGCAGGCTGATCCCTACGCTCTTCTGGGGGAGCTGAGAGCCATGGGAGACGTCGTACGCGCTCCGTGGAACGCGTACTTCGTCACCAGCTTCGATGTGTGCAGCGAGGTGCTTCGCGGCCGCAACTGGCTGGCACCGGACTTCGCCTGGCAGGAGCGCCAGGCGGACACCGAGCGCTGGGACGCGGTCGCCACCCAGGAGATGACCAAGACGCTCTCCCGCCTCAACGCGCCCGAGCACACCTGCCAGCGCCGCAGCCTCGGCAATCTCTTCGACCGTTCGACCATCGAGCGGCTCGCTCCGCAGGTCGAGGAGCACGTCACCCGCCTTCTCGACGAGCTGGCCGGCAAGCTGGCCGGGGGCGAGGCCGAGTTCGTCAGCACGGTCAGCGAACAGCTCCCGATCAGCACCATCGGCTCCTGGCTGGGCATCCCGCCCGAGGACCACGCCCACATCCTGGAGATCACCCACAACCAGGTGCATGCCCAGGAGCTGCTGCCCACCAAGAGTCAGCTCGCCGTGTCCGCCGAGGCGACCGTGCAGTTGCGCGCGTACTTCACCGAGCTGCTGAAGCAGCGCCGCGCCAACCCCGGCAACGATGTCCTGACCGGCTGGATACATTCCTGGGACGCCCGGGAGCCCGACCGCGAGACGGCGGACGAGATTCTCTACCGTCTCACCATGTTCGTCACCATCGCCTCGCTGGAGACCACCGCGACCCTGCTGTCGAGCATGGTGGGGCTGCTGCTGAGGGAACCGGGCCGGTGGGCCTGGCTCGGGGAGCACCCCGGATACGTCGACGCCGCCGTCGACGAGACGCTCCGGTACGACCCGCCGATCCACATCAACACCCGGATCGCCGCCGACGACACCGTCCTGGCGGGCGTGCCGATCGCGAAGGACAGCATGGTCCACGTCATGTACGGGGCCGCCAACCACGACCCGCTGCGCAACGAGGATCCGGACACCTTCGACATCGAGCGCACGGGCACCCACCTCACCTTCGGGGGCGGGGTGCACTACTGCCTGGGCGCGGCCCTCGCCCGCCTTGAGGCACGTACGCTGCTGACCCAGCTAGTGAAACGTTTCCCCACCCTGCGGGCCGTCACACCGCCCCGTTACGCGTCCCGTCTGGTCTTCAGGCGCGTGACCTCGATGAGCGTGGCGATATGAAGCTCTCGCTCCCCGACTGCCTGCCCCCGTACCGGCGGCCGCGCACGGTACGCACCCTGCGCGAGGGCCCCGTCCTGCGCGTGGAGCTGAACTGCCCCGCCACGGGCAACGCGGTCACCGAGGCGATGCTGGACGACCTGCTGACGGTCCTGGCCGTACCGGACCCCGACATCCGGGTCATGGTGCTCAGCGGGGCCGGGGACGACTTCTGCCTGGGCGGGGACCGCAACGAGTTCGCCGACTGGCTCGACGACGACCCCACCGGCCGGGGCATCCGGGTCGCGGGCGACAAGGCCCGCCGCGTCTGCGAGGCGATCACCACCAGCCAGGCCGTCACCGTGGCCAGGATCCAGGGCAAGGCGATCGGCGCGGGCCTGGCGCTGGCCCTCGCCTGCGATCTGCGGGTGGGCGCCGACACCGCCGGCTTCCGGCTGCCGGAGCTGGTGCTCGGACTGCCCACCGCGTGGGGCGGCGTGCTGCCCCGGCTGCTCCACGAGGTCGGCGCCGCCCGTGCGCGCGAGCTCATCCTGACCGGGCGGGCGTTCGACGCAGCGGAGGCGTACGAACTGTCGGTGCTCCAGCGCGTGGTGCCCGAGGACGCCCTCGATGAGGCGGTCACCGCGTGGGCCAAGCCCATCGTGCGCCGCCCCGAGGCCGCCCTGCGCGTCACAAAGGCCCTGCTCAACTCGTACGCCGCCCCGACGCGACTGGCCGATCCGTCGGTCCTGGACGCGGAACTGATGGCCACCGTCGCGGCTGCGACCCGCCGCGACCGCGACGCCCGCGGGACCGGGGCGGCGCGCTGAGGCTGTCCCGTTCGGATCACGCCGCGCTCACGAGCCCCACCGCGCTCGCTGCGTGACGCAGGTCACGGGAACCCTCCCCGGGGTGCCGGACAGCTGAGGGAGGTGAGCACAGATATGCGTACCCGGGTACGGGCCGGGGAGCCGAGCGCGTTCGCGGAGCTTTTCGACAGCTACGCCCGCACGGTCTACAACCATGCGTTCCGGCTGACCGCCGACTGGGCGACCGCGGAGGACGTGATGGCCGCGACGTTCATGGAGGCCTGGCGGCTGCGGGACAGAGTCGATCCCGAGGGCGGCTCGTTGCGCCTCTGGCTGCTGGGCATCGCCACCAACACCGCGCGGAACCAGACCCGGAGCAACCGCCGCTACCGGGCCGCGGCCACCGCCGCCGCGCGGGCCGAGGCGGCGGTGCCCGACCACGCCGAGGAAGTCGCCGGCCGGGTCGACGACCGGCGGCGTCTCGCGGCCGCACTCACCGCTCTGGCCGCGCTGCGCAGACCGGAGCGCGAGGTCCTCACCCTCTGCCTGTGGGAGGGCCTGGAGTACACGGCCGCCGCCGAGACGCTCGGCATCCCGGTCGGCACGGTCCGTTCCCGTCTCTCCCGGGCCCGCGCCAAGCTGCGCAGACTCGCCGACGCCGAACTGGCCCCGGCGGGGATCGGGCCGGTGCACACATACCGGGAACCCGTCGTAGGTCTCGGACAGATAAGAGGCGATCGCAAAGCCGCGGTCCGGCCCGCACAGGAAGGAATCCGATGAACGCGAACCCGTCCCGGCAGACTCCGGCCGAGTGGGAGGAGAGCGCACAGCTGCTCCCGCCGCCCCATCGCGACCTGCCGACGGGCCGTCACCAGTTCCACAAGGAGCGTCTGATGGCCCGGATCGAGCAGGACGAGAACACCCGCATGAAGGCCGGCGAGGGGCGAAGGACACGGCGCTTCACCATGCCGCGCCGCGCGATCGCGCTGCCGGTGATGGCGTGCGCCGTGGCCGGCGCGATCGTCGCCGGAGTCTCGATGTCCGCCTCGGACGGCGGCAGTCCGGGGGTCGCCGGTGGTCCGGTCCTGACCACGCCGGTCGGCGCGGCCACGACCAAGGGCGTGCCCCAGCTGCTCGACCGGATCTCGCTGGCGGCCGCCGAGACGGCCGGCCCGCCCGCCAAGGCGGGCCAGTACGTGTACATCGAGTCGAAGACGGCCAACAGCTACGAGAAGGTCGTCGACGGGAAGTCCAGCCTGGCCAGCGACAAGCTGCACACACGTCAGATCTGGAACTCCCTCGACGGCACCGAGGGCTGGCTGATCGACCCGGCCGTCAACGACTCCCCCGAGGGCGAGACCCTGAGCCTCCCCGACGAGAAGGGCGACGTCCCGGTGGCCGATCTGAACGGACCGTCCTACAACTACCTGGCCGAGCTGACCACCGACCCCGACAAGCTGCTGCAGAAGATCTACAAGGAGACCGAGGGCCAGGGCAACACTCCCGACCAGGAGGCCTTCACCACCATCGGCGACCTGCTCGGTGAGAGCTACCCGCCGGCCGGGCTGTACTCCGCCCTGTTCAAGGCCGCCGCGAAGATCCCCGGGGTCGTGGTGGTGGACGACGCGGTGGACGCGGCGGGCCGGCACGGGGTGGCGGTGGCCAGGCTGGACGAGACCAGCGGTGAGCGACTGGAGTGGATCTTCGATAGGAAGACCCATGTCTTCCTGGGCGAGCGCAGCGTCCAGGTGCGGGGGGACAGCGGCGCCGTCAAGCGGGGCACGGTGATGTTCACCAGCGCCATCATGACGCGGGCCATCGTCGACGACATCAAGGAGACACCGACCGAGAAGGGCTGAGGGCTCCCGCCTTCGCTCTCACCGGGGCCTCCGGTGGCCTCTCTTCCGGGACCCCGGTGGCCTCTCCCTTTCTCGCTCCCGGGCCTCCGGTGGCCCCCTCCCGCCACCGGGGCCGCGTGACTCATCTCCCCCACCCACCGCAGTGGATGAGCGCATGTGTTGCTCAGAGAGGTTGCTCCGGTCGCGGGGTGTGAGCTGCTGTTGGTTTGCTGCGTTGAAGTGAGTTGTGGTGAGCAGGGGTGGGTGCTGGCGGTGGGTTTGTGGGGTGGGAACGGGGGTTCTGGGGTCGAATGGGTGACCTTGGCGGTTGGTGCTCGTTGGGCTGGGTGGCGGGTGTCCGGTCTTGGGGGAGGGGGTGTTGTGGTGGGTGGTGTGCGGGAGTTGGCGGCGCCGTTCGTGGTGGCCGGGCCGTGCGGGGTGGCGGTCCGGGACCGTCTCAAGCACCTCACGCCCCGGGACGAGGAGGTTCTGCGTGCGGTCGGTGAGCACCAGGGCCGTCTGGCCTCGCGCGATCTGAAGGCCCGTTGTGCGGATGGTCTGGAGCACAGTGCGCAGACTTGGGCGTCGCGTAAGCGGGATCTGACCGGGGTGTCGTCGTCGCGGATCGCGGGTGCGATCACCAAGGCCACCCATGACCAGTGGGCGCTCGCCCGGCGCTGCCAGGCGGCGCACATCCAGACGCTGGAGGCCGAGATCAGGGCGCTGCGGCACCGCCTGTCCCTCCCTCTCGGCGCGCCGGGAACGAAGCGGGCCCCGGGTGGTTACCGGTCCAGGGGTGAGTGGTTCCACAAGTCCCGCCGTCTCGCGGCGCTGGAAGCCCGGCATGATGCTGCGGTCCGTGACCGGCAGGCCGGACGCGTCCGGGTCGTACGGGGCGGCAAACGGCTCCTCAACACCCGCCACCACCTCACCCAGGCCCGGCTGACCGAGGAGCAGTGGCGGGAGCGCTGGGAGGCGGAGCGCTGGTTTCTTGCCGCAGACGGCGAGTCCGGGAAGCGGTTCGGGAACGAGACGATCCGCGTCACCCCGGACGGCGAGATCAGCATCAAACTGCCCGCCCCGCTCTCCCACCTCGCCAACGCCAAGCACGGCCGGTACACCCTCACCTCGACCGTAAGGTTTGCGCACCGGGGCGTGGAGTGGGCCGACCGCGTCACCGCGAACCGGGCCGTCGCCTACCGCATCCACCTCGACACGAACCGCGGCCGCTGGTACCTCACCGCGTCCTGGCAACGCCCCGCCGTCCAGACGATCCCGCCGGCCACCGCCCGCGCCCGGGGCATGATCGGCGTCGACACCAACGCCGACCACTTCGCCGCCTACCACCTCGACCCGCACGGCAACCCCACCGGCGAGCCCCGGCGCTTCTTCTACGACCTGTCCGGCACCGCTACTCACCGCGATGCCCAGATCCGCCACGCCCTGACCCAGCTCCTGCACTGGGCCAAACAAACCGGTGCGGGCGCGATCGCCATCGAGGACCTCGACTTCACAGCCGAGAAGACCCGCGAGAAGCACGGCCGCAGGAAACGGTTCCGGCAGCTGATCTCCGGCATCCCGACCGGCAAGCTCAGGGCCCGGCTGGTCTCCATGGCCGCTGAACAGGGCCTGAGCATCGTCGCGGTCGACCCCACCTACACCAGCGTGTGGGGGGCCCAGCACTGGCAGAAACCACTGGCCACCCCCAAACGAAAGATGTCCCGTCACGATGCCGCCGGCATCGCGATCGGACGACGCGCCCTCGGACACCCGGTCCGGCGTCGGACGGCACCGCCCCCACACGACCGGAGAGATCGTGCGGGGCATCGGACCGCCCAGGCCAGGCCAGGCACCCGAGGACGTGAGGGAACCCGCCCACCCGCCACGGACCACGCCCCTGGAGGCGTGCTGCCGAACGGGACGAGAAAGCGGCAACCCAGCGCATCCAACACCGTTCGGGACGCGCCCAGCACACATGACTGGGTCCAGGACCCACTCATGCGCACTGGCTAGGAACGGTAGCCTTCCGCTTCAGGTATGCGACATATTGATCCACTTTTGTCACGTTAATGATCGATATGTGCGGACGAACGTCGGGACTTCCTCGGGCGAAGCGGTGTGCCGGGCGGGAACCTCGGCGGTCGATCATCTCGACTATCGACTATCGAGTGAGGTCACGCATGAGGAAGCACCGCGGGATGGCGCCCCGTCGGCGGATGACCATTGCTGTCGCCGCTCTGGGAGCAGTGGGAACCATGGGATTCGCGGAGGCCGCGGAAGCCGCGCATGTGCCCTCTGCTGCCACCGCGGCCGCCTTCAGTCTTCATGAGAAGAAAGCAGCCCGCCTGCTGGAGCTGGTCAACAGCGTGCGGCGCGGGGCCGGTTGCCCGCCGTTGACGGCGAACAAGAGACTCACGAAGGCCGCCCGGAAGCACAGCACGGACATGGCTTCCCACCGGAACATGTCCCACACCGGCTCCGACGGCTCCACCCCGGGCGAGCGGATCACGGATGCCCGATACGACCGGACCGCGTACGGCGAGAACATCGCCCGCGGCTACACCACCCCCGAGAGCGTCATGGCGGGCTGGATGAGCAGCCCCGGCCACCGGCGCAACATCCTCGACTGCTCGTTCAAGGAAATCGGCGTGGGCCTCGCACAGCCCGGCAACTACTGGACCCAGGACTTCGGACGGCCCGACAGACGACCGGCTCGGTAGGCGCCCCGCACCTCATGCGGTGCGTGCCGTTGCAGCGTCGTGGGCAGGACACCGCAACGGCCCGCGACGCCCCGGCCGTCCTGTCCGGGCGGTACGCCGGGCCCGCCGCGTACGGCAGCGGTATTACGTACGACTCCATGCAGGCGGACGACGACGATGACGCCCCTGTTCACGAAGGATTGAGGCATTCCTCCGGCCGTGCCGTGCCCCGGCGCGGCCCCGGCACGGCCGGAGTGCGGCATCCGCGCCGCCGACCCGTTCCTGTTGCCCGATCCAGACAGACTGGAGCGCCTCTTCGTGGCTACCTTCCTCTACCGGCTAGGCCGCTTTTCCTTCCGGAGACGCCGGCTCGTCGCCCTGCTCTGGGTGGTGATCCTGGCCGCCTGCGCGTTCGCCGCGGCCAAGGCGCCGACCGCCGCCGAGGACGGGTTCTCGATGCCCGGAACGGAGTCGCAGAAGGCGTTCGACCTGCTGGACCAGCGCTTCCCCGGCGGCAGCTCCAACACCGCCGACGCCCGCATCGTCTTCGTCGCCCCCGAGGGCCAGAAGGTGACGGCGGGCGCGAACAAGGCGGCCGTCGAGAAGATCGTCGCGGACGTGGCGAGCGGTTCCCAGGTCAAGGGCGCCCTCAACCCGTTCGACATGGCCGGAGCCGTCAGCAAGGACGGCCGGACCGCGTACTCCACCATCTCGTACGACGTACAGAGCATCGACCTCACCGACGCCTCGACCAAGGCGCTGGAGGACGCCGCCGAGAAGGGGAAGGACGCGGGCCTGACCGTGGAGCTCGGCGGCTCGGCGCTGGTGCCGGACGCGGAACTCGGCGGCACGACCGAACTCGTGGGCGTCGCCGCCGCCGCGGTCGTCCTGCTCATCACCTTCGGGTCGCTCGCCGCCGCGGGCCTCCCGCTGCTCACCGCGATCGTCGGCATCGGCGTGGGCGTGGCCTCGATCGTCGCCCTCGGGATGTCCACGACGACCACCACACTCGCCCTGATGCTGGGGCTCGCGGTCGGCATCGACTACGCCCTGTTCATCGTCTCGCGCTACCGGACGGAACGCGCGGACGGCCACAGCGCCGAGGAAGCGGTCGCACGGGCCGTGGGAACAGCGGGTTCCGCCGTCGTCTTCGCCGGCCTCACCGTGGTCATCGCCCTGGCGGGCCTGTCCGTGGTCGGCATTCCCGTCCTCACCAAGATGGGCCTCGCCGCGGCGGGTACCGTCGTGATCGCCGTCCTCGTCGCGATCACCCTGCTGCCCGCGCTGCTCGGCTTCTTCCGGAAGACCGTCCTGTCGCGCACCGAGCGCCGGGCCGGGGGCAGTGCCGGGGGCCGCCGGCAGCGTGCGAGGGGCGGCGCGGTGTCCGGGGCCGCCGGGAGCGCCAAGCCCAACATGGGCACCCGCTGGGCCCGCTTCGTGATCCGCCGGCCGCTCACGGTCCTCCTGCTCGGCGTCCTCGGGCTCGGCCTGATCTCCGTACCGGCGCTCGATCTCCAGCTCGGCATGCCGGGCGACGAGTCGAAGCCCACCTCGACCACCCAGCGCCGCGCCTACGACGCCTTGGCCGACGGCTTCGGCCCCGGCTTCAACGGACCGCTCACCGTCGTCGTCGACGCCAAGGGATCGGACGACCCGAAGGCCGCGGCGGCACAGGCCTTGAAGCAGCTCTCCGCCACCGACGGCATCGTCGCCACGACACCCCCTGCCTTCAACAAGGCCGGTGACACCGCGGTGCTCACCGCCGTGCCCGCCACCGGACCGAGCTCCTCGGACACCACGGACCTCGTCCACACCATCCGTGACGAGGCAGGCGGCCTGAAGTCCAAGACCGGTGCGACGATGCTCGTCACCGGCACGACCGCGGTGAACGTCGATGTCTCGCAGAAGCTCAACGACGCACTGGCCCCCTATCTGGCGCTCGTCGTCGGTCTGGCCTTCCTCCTCCTGATGATCGTCTTCCGCTCGCTGCTCGTCCCGCTCAAGGCGGCGCTCGGCTTCCTGCTGTCGGTGACAGCGTCCTTCGGGGTGATCGTCGCGGTCTTCCAGTGGGGCCGGCTCGCCGATGTCCTCGGCGTCGAGCAGACCGGGCCGGTGATGAGCATCACGCCGATCTTCCTGATCGGTGTGGTCTTCGGCCTGGCCATGGACTACGAGGTCTTCCTCGTGACCCGGATGCGGGAGGCGTACGTCCATGGGGCGCGGCCCGGCGAGGCGATCGTCGCCGGCTTCCGGCACAGCGCGCGGGTGGTCGTCGCGGCGGCCGTGATCATGATCGCGGTGTTCGCCGGGTTCATCGGGATGAACGAGTCGATGATCAAGATGATGGGCCTGGGCCTCGCCTCGGCCGTCTTCTTCGACGCGTTCATCGTCCGGATGACGATCGTCCCTGCCGTTCTCGCCCTGCTCGGCGACCGGGCGTGGCAGCTGCCCCGGTGGCTGGAGAAGGTCGTGCCCCAGGTGGACGTCGAGGGCGAGAAGCTGACCCACGGCGGGCGCGCGGCCGCACCGGTGGCCGATCCCGATCCCGATCCCGATCCCGATCCCGATCCCGATCCCGTACGCGTACGCGTATGAGTGCGATCGGTGGAGTGAAGTGACGTGAAGTGAAGTGACGTGAAGTGTCCAAAGGCCCGTCCGTCGTGCGGCACGACGGACGGGCCTCCGGCCGCCCCGGGCGGGTGGGACGGGCGAGTCGACGACCATGGTGGGGCGGACGGACCCCGAGGAAGGCGGACGGACTCCGTCGAAGAGGAAGAGAGACTGCATGTTCACCGACTGGCGGCAGTGGGCCCGGCGCCACCCCCGGGCCGTCGATGTGATGGTGGCCGTGCTGCTGTGGGTCATCGCGGTCTTCTCCAGCACCATGACCGGCGCCCGGATCGTCCGCGCCCCGGCGCTCGCCTTCTCCCTGGCCGCCCTGGTGCCCTCCGCCGTGCTGCTGCTGGGACACCGCAGGTACCCGCGCACGGTGGTGCTGGTGACGACGGTGTGCGGCAGCGCCCTGGGGCTCATGAGCGGCCACATAGGCGCCGACCCCAGCCCGAGCTTCGTCGGCGCCGCTCTGGTCGCCCTCTATCTGCTGGCCCTGCGCACGGACCTCCGTACAACCGCGGTGTACACGGCCGGAGCGACCCTCGCTCTCGCCGTCGTCTCCGTCGGCTGGGGCGACGCCGCGTTGCTGCGGCCCGACCGGATCGGCATCCTCTCCTGCGTCCTGCTGGCGGGTGCCATCGGTGAGTCGGTACGGAGCCGGCGCGACCACATAGCCGCCGTGGAGGCGCGGGCCGAGCTGGCGGAACGCACCCGTGAGGAGGAGGCACGCCGCCGGGTGAGCGAGGAACGGACCCGGATCGCCCGCGAACTCCACGACATCGTCGCGCACCACATCGCCCTCGCCCACGCGCAGGCGGCCACCGCCGCGTATCTGCTGCGCAGCCGGCCGGAGCAGGCGCAGGACATGATGGACCAGCTCGCCGGAACCACCTCCTCCGCGCTGCGCGAACTCAAGGCGACCGTGGGGCTGCTGCGCAGCGAGGGCGACCCGGAGACCCCCCTGGAGCCTTCCCCCGGCCTGGCCCAGCTCCCGGAGCTGATCGCCTCGTTCGAGCAGACGGGCCTCGTCGTCTCGGTGTCGGTGGAGGGGGCAAAGCGGCCGCTGTCGCCGGGGACGGACCTGACCGCGTACCGGATCGTGCAGGAGGCGCTGACCAATGTCACCAAGCATGCGGGCTCCGCGACGGCCTCGGTCCGGCTCGGCTACTCGCGCCGCCTGCTCACGCTCACCATCAGCGACGACGGGCACAAGCCGCAGACGGCGGGGGCACCGGGGTACGGCCTCATCGGCATGCGGGAACGGGCGCTGTCCGTCGGTGGCCGGCTGGCCGCCGGGCACCGGGCGAGCGGCGGCTTCGAGGTGACCACGGAGCTTCCCCTGGAGACGGCTGAAGCGGAACCCGAATCGTCACCAGGGCGATCGGACGATGACGAGAGGACGGCACGGTGACCATCCGGGTACTGCTGGCCGATGACCAGGCGCTGCTGGCCGGAACCTTCCGGCTGCTGATCGACTCGAACGACGACATGGAGGTCGTCGGTGTCGCGGCGGACGGCCGGGAGGCGGTGGAACTGGCCCGTGCCACGACACCGGATGTGGTCGTGATGGACATCCGGATGCCGGGCCTCGACGGGCTGGCGGCGACCCGGGAGATCTGCCAGGACGAGGCGTTGCGGGGGACCCGCATCCTCATCCTCACCACGTTCGAGATCGACGACTACGTGGCCCAGGCCCTGCGTGCGGGCGCGAGCGGCTTCCTCGGCAAGGGCGTCGGGCCCGAGGAACTGCTGGACGCCATTCGCACGGTGGCCGCGGGCGACACACTCCTGTCGCCCGCCGCGACCCGGGCCCTCATCACCCGCTACCTCGCCCGCCCCGAGGGCAGAATCGCCGCGCCCGAGTCCCTGGACGTCCTGACCGCCCGCGAGCGCGAGGTCATGGCGCAGGCCGCCGAGGGGCTGTCGAACGACGAGATCGCCGAGCGGATGCATGTCAGCCCGCTGACCGTACGCACCCATGTCGGGCGCGCGATGAGCAAGCTGGGCGCCCGGCACCGGGCCCAACTGGTCGCCATGGCCTACCAGTCGGGCCTGGTGCGCGTGGACCCGCCGCTGCCGGGCGACGGGCGCTGAGGGGTATTCCGGGGGGCGGGCCGGGGGCGGTCGGGGCCGGCTCGTCGGCCGGGTTCGGCGGCCGGCCAGTCGCCCGATTCGGGGCCGGTCCGTCGGCCGGCTCGCTCACGGCTCGCTCACCCGTGTGCCCCGTCGCGCGCGGAAGCGCGGCGCTTCCGCGCGCGGGGATCCGGTGGCCTGGCTAGCGTGAAATACGGGACCACCCACCAAGGACGAGACCGCGAAGATCACGCAGATCACGCAGATCAGGAAGGAATCGACGTCATGGCTGGACACCCGGAGGGCATGCCGTGCTGGGCCGACGCGATGTTCCCCGACCTCGAAGGCGCGAAGCGTTTCTACGGTGATGTGCTGGGCTGGACGTTCGGCGAGTCGTCGGCCGAGTTCGGCGACTACACGCAGGCGTACGCCGACGGCAAGGCGGTCGCCGCCGTCGTGCCCCCGATGCCCGGCCAGGAGGGACCGTCGGCCTGGTGTCTGTACCTGGCCTCGCCGGACGCCGCCGCCACCGCCGCGAAGATCCGCGAGAACGGCGGCGAGACGCTGATGGACCCCATGGAGGTCGGCGCGTTCGGCACGATGCTGCTCGCCCGCGACCCCAGCGGTGTCGTCTTCGGCGTGTGGCAGGCGGGCACCCATGAGGGCTTCGAGGCCCAGCGCGTGCCCGGTGCGTACTGCTGGGCCGAGGTGTTCACCCGGGAGCCCGAGAAGTCCGATGCCTTCTTCTCCGCCGTCTTCCCGTACACCATGGTGAAGATGGAGGACGCCCGCGTCGACTTCAGGATGTTCAATCTCGGCGACCAGACGGTCTTGGGGCGGATGAAGATGGGCGACGATTTCCCGTCCGAGGTGCCGCCGCACATGAATGTGTACTTCACCGTCGCGGACTGCGACGCGGCCGTCGCGAAGGCCACCGAGCGCGGCGCGATCCTGCGGTTCGGCCCGCTGACCATTCCTTTCGGCCGCTTCGCCGCGCTGACGGACCCGCAGGGCGCGGCGTTCTCCGTGATCGACGTCAACACGACCGGGGGCGAGATGCCCAGGACGACCCCGGTGTCCTGACCCGGCCGTGCGGGCCGGTGCGGCTCCTCACGTCCCGGGGCGCTCCGGCCGCTCCAGCCGTTCCAGGAGGTCCGGCAGACCGGCGAAGGAGTCGATCACGTGGTCCGGGGTGCCGTCGGCGGCCCGGTGGGTCTCGGGGAGGTACTTGCCGGTTCTGACGAGTACGCCGGTGAGCCCGGCACGCTGGGCCGCCAGTACATCGGACTCGATGTCGTCGCCCACCATCAGGGCCTGGGACGGCGTGGCGCCGAGATGTGCCAGGGCCGCGGCGAAGAACGACCCGGCGGGTTTGCCGGTGATCTCCGCCTCGACGCGGGCAGCCCGTTCCAGCCCCAGGAGGAAGGCTCCGGTGTCGAGGTCGAGACCGCCTGCCGTGCGCCAGTACATGTTCCGGTGCATGGCGACGAGCCGGGCGCCGCGCCGCACGTGGTGGAAGGCGCGGTTGAGCGCCGCGTAGGTGAAGGCGTCCCCGGCCCCGCCGATGACGACGACGTCCGGCGCGTCACCGTGAACCGGGCCGGCCTCCACTCCGTCCCCGGCCCCGGCCCCGTACTCGCCCTCGCCCTCGCCCTCGCCCTCGCCCTCGCCCTCGCCGACGAGCGTCACGCCCGTCAGGTCCTCCCGGACGTCGCCCGTGTTGATCAGCAGGCAACGGGCGCCGGGGTGGTGCTGCCGCAGGTGGGCGGCGGTGAGCGCGGGGGCGGTCAGGATGTCGTCGGCCGAGACGGGGAAACCCTCGGCGGCCAGTTTCCCGGCGATCGAGGCACGGGTGCGGGAGGTGGTGTTGGTGACCAGCGCCAGCGGGAGCCCCGCCTCGCGCAGCCGTTCCATGGCCGCCACGGTGCCCGGCAGCGCCTTCCAGGACACCGTGAGCACACCGTCGATATCGATCAGGACCGCTCCGATTCGCTCCATGCCACCGACCCTGCCCGAGTTGCGCGGACCCCGCACTTGGGGTTGTTTCGAGGTAGGGAAAGCGGGTGGGGTACGCACGGTCCCGTGTGGTCCCTGTCCCCCCTGGTTGGGGGTGAACCGCCGTGCTGTTCGCCGACCGCGCGGACGCGGGACAGCAGCTGGCCGAGGCGCTCCGTCATCTGGAGCGGGAGAACCCCGTCGTGCTGGGCCTGCCCCGCGGCGGAGTCCCGGTGGCCTTCCAGGTGGCACAGATGCTCGGCGCCCCCCTCGATGTGATCGTGGTCCGCAAACTCGGTGTGCCGTACCACGAGGAGGTGGCGTTCGGCGCCATCGGAGAGGGCGGGGTACGGGTCCTCAACGAAGACGTCGTCAGCCATATCCGGGCCGGGAAGCAGGATCTCGCGGCGATCGAACGCGTCGAGGCGACGGAACTCGCACGGCGGGCGCAGGCCTACCGCGCGGGCAGGCCGCGGGCGCCGGTCGAGGGCCGGACCGTGATCGTCGTGGACGACGGCATCGCGACCGGTGCCACGGCCGAGGCCGCCTGCCGGGTGGTACGGGCACAGCACCCGGCACGCGTCGTGGCGGCCGTGCCGGTGGCGCCGCCGGACGCGGTCGTCCGGCTGCGGCACAGCGCGGACGAGGTGGTGTGCCTGTCCACGCCGCGCCTGTTCTACGCGGTCGGCGAGTGGTACCGGGACTTCGGGCAGACCTCCGACGAGGAGGTCGTCTCCCTGCTGGCACGGGCCCGGCACAGCGGACATGTGACACCCGGCACCGACTGACACCCGGCACCGACAGCCGGTCGGCCAGCCCGGCGCGGGGAGGCCGGCCGTCTCGGGTCCCGCAGTGTGGCGGCAGCTGCTCCCGTTGTCCCGGGCCGGTCAGTCAACGTGACAACGCCCTGCAGGGCCTACGGTTCACAAGAGCCGCTCCCGTCCCCACACGATGATGAACGTGACGATGGCCGCGGTGGCTGTGAGCATGATGGCTGCTCCCAGCCACTGCATCGGCTGCATCTGGGAGATCGGGAGGTAGTCGGTCGCGTAGCCGATGACGTGCTTTGACTCCAGGCAGGACGTGTGGGCTCGGGTGTTCTCCATCTTGTCCAGGCACGTCGTCCAGTCCAGGCGGGCTCCCGAGTCGGTGAGGAAGTACGTGCCTTGGCCCTGTTGCACCGCACCGGCGGGCAGTTCCGGCTGCCGGGCGTCGGGGCCTACGCCCTTGTGGGTGGTGACCGACAGGACGTGGCCCAGGTTTAGGCGGAAGCGGTCCCAGATGAAGCCGATCGTCACCACTGTGCCGAGTGTGACCACCATCGACACCAGCGTGCGTCGCAGGAGCATGCCGATCGCCGCGCCCACGGTGAAGGTGAGCAGAGCGTAGGCCGCCGGCATGATCCCCGTGACGTCGAAGAGCACGCCGCTCGTCCACTCCAGGTTGACGTCACGGCTCCTGACCGGGTTCCACCACCAGGTGAAGACGGCGCCCAGCGCGGTGGTGGACAGGGCGATCAGCGCGGCGGGCATCGCGAGCTTCGTGGTGAGCCAGCGGAGGCGGCTGACGGACTGCGAGGCCACCAGCTTTGCGGTGCCGGACTCCAGGTCGCCCGCGATCAGCGGGGCGCCGATCAGGACGCCCGCCAAGATGGGGGCGTAGCCCAGGTAGCTTCCGACGCTGAACAGGCGGCCGGTGTACTTCTCGATGTCGGGCGGAAGGCTCTTCTGGGGGGACGTGGCGAGGTAGTCCGTCAGCTGGCCGCGCAGGTAGATCATGGCCAGCATCGTCAGGAGCGTCAGGGCGAGCAGGGTCCAGAACGCCGCACGGTGCTGGCGCCAGACCAGCCAGACCGGGCCGCCGAATCGGGGGCCCTTGCGTGAGGGGCGTGCGTCGGGGGCCGTACGGGCCGGGTCGTGGGTGAGCGTGGTCATGCGGTCACAGCCTTCTGCCGGTCACGGGTGAGGATGTCGTGGATGTCGCCGACCCAGGGCCTCTCATTTGGATCATGCCGGGCTCGCGGGGTCCGGCCTGATCCAAACGAAAGGCCCTAGGCGCCGGGGGCGATCAGCGGGGGCGCGTCGGGTGAGCGCAGGTAGGCGAGCAGCAGCTCCTCCAGAGTGGGCGGCTCGGCCTGTCCGCCGTACTGGATCGGGGCGCCGAGCCGTACGAGGACGCCGGGCCGGCCCTCGACGCCGGACAACTCGGAACCGATGACCCGGTGCGGGCTCCCGGCCGGGAACGAGGTGCCCGGCGGGACCGCGACCAGAGCGTGTGCCGCCCGTAGTTCGTTTACCTCGCCCGCGAGACGCAGGCCGCCGTTCGCGACGACGAGGAGGTAGTCGCAGATGTGTTCCAGCTCGGCGAGCATGTGCGAGGAGATCAGTACCGTCGTGCCGCGTTCGGCTGCCGCCGCCGTCAGCGTGGCCATGAGCTCGCGGCGGACCAGCGGGTCGAGGTCAGCCATCGGCTCGTCGAGGATGAGCAGGTCAGGGCACTTTCCGAAGGCCAGGGCGAAGGCGACGCGGGTGCGCTGACCGCCGGACAGCGTGCCGATCCTCGCCGCCAGCGGCACCTGGCCCGCGCGGACGATGCCCTCGGCGACCTCCTGGTTCCAGTGGGGGTTCAGCTCGTGGCCGAGCCGCAGCGTCTCGGCCACGGTGAAGCGCCGGAACAGTGGCTTCTCCTGGGTGAGGAACGCGGTGCGCAGGACCGCCTCCGTCGAACCCGGGGCCGCGCCGAAGATCCGCAGCGCGCCGGCCGTCGGGCGGATCATGTCGGTGGCCAGGCCCATCAGCGTGCTCTTGCCGGCGCCGTTGGGTCCTACGAGGCCGCAGACCCGCCCGGTCGGCAGCCGGAAGGAGACATCGCGCAGGGCCCAGCCGCGCCGGTACTTCTTGCCGAGCCCGTGGGCCTCGATCGCGGGCGCGGGGGACTGCGGGGACGTACGTGCGGGACACCGCGATCCCGGTCCGTTTTCCAGGTGCATCGTCGCGTGGTCCATGGGTGGGTGGCTCCTGTACGAGGTGGGAGGTGGGGGCCGTGGGGGGCCTTCGAGGGTCCGCACTACGGTGGCGTTGGCCGTGGTGGCGATGTACTTCCGTGTCAGGTGTCAGGTGTCAGGTGTCAGGGAGGGTTACGCCGCTTCCGGTGGACGCAACTCTGCTCGGCCGCCGCCCGCGGGGTATCGGGCGAAAGACAGATCATGCGCGGCAGGCTCCGACTTTCGGCCGGTGCGAGAGATCTCGGGTGTGCGAGATCGTGGCGGGATGTTGAGCAAGCTGAGAGAGGTGAGGGACGTGACGGAGGTGGCGACTGGGGCGACCGGGGCGACCACACCCGCGGTTACGCGGGGGAACGGACGTACGCGGCTGCTGCCCGTCACGTCATGGGTGCTGCTGGTCGCGGCCCTGGCCGGCCTCGTCCTTTTCGACCTGCTGGCCGGCTTCTACTGGATCGAGAACCACGGCCCCGCCAAGCTGATCGGCGCCTTGCTGGCCGTCGGAGTGGCCATTGCTTCGCCTTGGTTCGACAGGGACCGGGCGCTGCCGATGACGGCCTGCGCGCTCGCGGTCGTGTCGCTCTGCCTCTCGGTGTGGCTGCACGTGGAGATGGTGGCCAGTTCGCAGGCCTATGGGCTCGCCGAACCGGCGGCGCTGCTGTGGCTCCTGCTGGTCGTCGCCCGGCGTGGGAAGCCCTCGTGGGTGGTGGCGGCCGTGCCCGTGCTGTGCATGGCCATCGTGCTGCGGCCGGTGGCGGTCTCGGTGCGGCAGTCCACCGTCATCATGGCGCTGCTCTTCGCGCTGGCTGCGGTCACGGCGCTGGGCGTCGGCCTCGGGACGCGGCTGCTCCTGGTGGACCGGCGACGGCAGGCGGCGGCGCTGCGTCTCGAACAACGGACGGAGTTCGCCAGGGACCTGCACGACTTCGTCGCCCACCACGTGACCGGCATCGTCGTACAGGCGCAGGGCGCCCAGGCGATCGCGGACCGCCGCCCCGAACTCGTGCCGCCCGCGCTGCGGCGGATCGAACAGGCCGGCTCGGAGGCGCTGACCTCCATGCGGCACATGGTGGGGATGCTGCGCGACGCCGACGGGGAGGTGGCGGTGACGCCACTGGCGGGGATCGACGAGATGCGGTCGCTGGTCGAAGAGTTCTCGGCGGTGGGTGGCGCGCGGGCCAGGCTTGACCTTGAGGGGGCCGTCGACGATCTGCCGGTGGAGGTGACCACCACGGCGCACCGGGTGGTGATGGAGGCCCTCACCAACGTACGCAAACACGCCCAAGCCTGTACGGAGGTACGGGTACGGGTGAGCCACTCGGAGAACCGGCTGACCGTACGGGTCAGCGACGACGGACGGCCGCGTCACGTCTCACATGGCGGCTTCGGGCTGAATGGGCTGGCCGAGCGGGTGGGCCTGATCGGCGGAAGCATGCAGGCGGGGCCGGTGACAGGCGGCGGCTGGAGTGTGGAGGCGACGCTTCCGGTGTCGACGGCCAGGGTGTCGGCGGCCGGGACGGCCATGGCAGGAGTGGCGGCTTCGTGACGATCCGGGTGCTGATCGCCGACGACCAGGCCATGGTGCGCGCCGGGTTCGCGATGATCCTCGCGGCGGAGGACGACATCGACGTCGTCGGGGAGGCCACGGACGGGGTCCACGCCGTGGAACTCGCCGAACTCCACCGCCCGGACGTCGTCCTGATGGACATCCGCATGCCGCGCATGGACGGCCTGGAGGCGCTGCGCAGACTGACGCGTCCCGGGACGGTGAACCCACCGAAGGTCGTGGTGGTCACGACGTTCGACGACGACGAGTACGTACAACGCGCCCTGACCCAAGGCGCCTCCGGCTTCCTCATCAAGGACTCGGGCCCCGCCCTGCTCGTCGAGGCCATCAGGGCGGCCGCCTCCGGCGAGGCCCTGGTGAGCCCGGCGATCACGGTCCGACTACTGCGGCAGCTCAACAGCGCCGCGCCCGCTCCGCGCGAACCGCACACCGCACTCTCCGAGCGGGAGAAGGACCTAGTGCGCCTGGTCGCCCGAGGCCTGACGAACGCCGAGATCGCCGACGAGCTGACCATCTCGGTGGGCACGGTGAAGACCCACCTCGGAAATGTTCAGACGAAGCTGTCCGCCCGCAACCGCGTGGAGATCGCGGCTTGGGCCTGGGAGTCGCGGTTGGTGGAGGGGCGGGGGTGAGCCACGCTCGCACTGGCCCTCGCCAACTTGACGTCCCAGGTCAAAAGGCTGGTGTGATCGGTCCTCGGGGGACTTGTGCTGGTCATCGGCGGGAGTCCACGGACAAGATCATCCGTCAGCGGATAGTCTCGGAGTTCGTCAGGACGAGCAGAGCACGCAGGACTTTGGTGGCGCACTCGTCCTTTTCACGTAGGACACCGCCTCAGCGGCGGCGGGCCAGGAGCGTCGTGCCGACAATGACGCATCCGATGGCCAGGATCTTGCCGGCCCCGTAGTAGTGGGACCAGTCATTGTCAGCCGTGCCTCCGTGCAGGATCAGCCACAAGAGCAACCCTATCCCGCTCACAGCGAGGACCACTCCTCCGGTCAGCCTGAGCCCGGCCCACCAGGGAGCGTCTCCGGTGGGCGCGGGTTCGGTGTCCTGGCCCCGCTCGCGGTCACTCACCTTGTGTCCTCTCCTACGACCATGATCTTCTGCAGAGAAGACGTGGCCCACCACGGAGGGGTTCCACGCCAGGATGCAGTGTCGGGGCACCGCTCGTTCAGTCGCGGTCGGCTACCTGTTTCCTGGACCACGCAGTGGCGTCAGCTCCGTATCGAGCCAAGAGGCGTGCGAACTGGATAGCGGGCGGGCCGGGAGCCGGGCAGCGGGCGGGCCGCCCCGGTCCATACGGCCCCCGGAGCGGCCCCTCGGCCCGTGCGCCGCGCCGCCCCGCCCACGCACCCCCGCACCGCCCCTCGGTCCACCCCCTCGGTCAGTCCGCGCAGTAGGTGTCCCGTGCCGGCCGTTTGCCCGTCGTCAGGAACGTGGTGACCGAGCGGTCACCGCACGCGTTGCCGTTGCCCAAGTAGACGCCGTGCCCGCCGTGGTCGACCGCGACCATGCGCGCCCGGCCGCCAAAGGCTGCGCGCATCTTCAGGGCTCCGGAGTACGGGGTCGCCGGGTCGCGCAGGCCCTGGATCATCAGGACGTTGGACGGTCCCCGGTCCGTGATCCTGGTCGGCTGCTCGGCGGGGGCGTCCTTCCAGAAGGTGCACGGGGTGATGTTCGCCGTCATCCCGGCGGTCAGCGGGTACTTCACCCGGTCGACGGCAACAGCCCGCGCGTACGAGGAGACCGTGCCCTGCCAGCGCACGTCGTTGCAGATCACGCCGATCGTGATCGCCGCGTCCGCGTCCGTCATCGGCCCGCTCAGTGCGCCGGGCAGGACCGGCTTCGCCGAGGTGTCCCGAGCCTCCTGCACGAGCCGCGCCAGCTCGGCGAAGGCGGCGTCGTTGTACAGGGCCAGCTGGATCTCCTGGCGCAGCCGGTTGCCGGTCAGCGGGATGCCCGGCGTGGTGGACTCCTTCGGTTCACGGTCCAGCCGCGCCGCCAGGTCCAGCACCAGTGGCTGCACGTCCTCGGCCCGCCGGGCCAGTCGCAGCCCCTCCGCTTCCCTGGCCGGGTCCGAGGCCCAGCGCGCGAAGTCGGGGAACCGGTCGGCCGCCCCCACCGCCATGTTCGCCAGCCAGCCCTTGGCCACCCGCGACGGGTCCGGGTCACCGCTGCTGTCCAGCACCCAACGGTCCGTGTGCTGCGGGTACTTCTGCGCGTACACGGCGCCCACGTAGGTGCCGTACGAGCTCCCCCAGGCCGACACCTTCTCCTCGCCGAGGGCCTGCCGGAACCGGTCGATGTCCCGTACCTCGTTGGCCGTGGTGAGGCTCCGCAGCAGCGCTCCGCCGTTGCGGGCGCAGGCCTCGGCGATACGCCGGGACCGGGTCACGTTCTCGGCGATCGAGCCGTCGGCACCGGGCCAGGACCGCAGGTTCACCAGCTCCCGGTCCTCCGGGATGAGCCCGCAGCTCGCCTTCGGGCTGCCGCCGACCCCGCGCGGGTCGAGGCCCACGATGTCGTACCGCCCCTCCGTCTCCCGCTGCAACCGCTCCCCCTTCTGCGTCACCCGCTGCACCCCGGAGGAGCCCGGACCGCCCGGGATCACCATCAGCGTCCCGCGCCGGGCGGCCGGCCGGTCGCTGCGGACCCGGGTCACCGCGAGGGAGATCTGCGGGCCGTCCGGGTCGCGGTAGTCCAGCGGTACGGGAAGCTCGGCACACTCCTGGGCGGCGGGGCCGCCGTCCTGGGCACAGGGCCGCCAGGAGAGCGCGGGGGCGGCGGGGTTGGCGCGGGCGACGGCTTGCGAGGGCACGGTCCCGGTGAGGGCGGTGGCGACGGCGGTGACGGACAGGGCGACGAACGCGGCTGATTTTCCGTAAGTCCTCATGCTGCAAGCCTTGTTGAGCCTGCGCCCGCAACCCATCCGGGAGGCATGCGGGAAGACGGTGGGGCTAACCCCCGGTTGCGCGATGCAGACAGCGAGAAGCCCCACCATGCGTTGCACGATGGGGACTTCGGGATCGCATGCGCCGGACCTGGCGATCAGACGGTGCCGAACTCTCCGGCCTTGACGCCCTCCACGAAGGAAGCGAACGAGGCGGGGGAGGTGTTCAGCACCGGACCGCCCGGATCCTTGGAGTCACGGACAGGGACCACGCTGCGCAGGGCGACGAGGTTGGCAGCGACCTCGATGCAGGCGCCGCCGTTGTCGCTGTACGAAGACTTGAACCAGTGGGGGGATTCGGTTGCGATCACCGTGGGGGTGTCCTTTCCTGCCTCTGGGACAACGCCTCAGCCTGAACCCGAAGTTGATGGCCGTCAACGGGGCAGTTCTGACAGCGAGAAGCCCCACCGCGCGGCGCACGACGGGGCTCTGGATCGCAGCGCCGGACCTGGTAATCAGACGGTGCCGAACTCTCCGGCCTTGACGCCCGCCACGAAGGAGGCGAACGAGGCGGGGGAGGTGTTCAGCACCGGACCGCCCGGATTCTTGGAGTCGCGGACGGGGACCACACCGCGCGGGGCGACGAGGTTGGCGGCGACCTCGATGCAGTTGCCGCCGTTGTCGCTGTACGAAGACTTGAACCAGCGGGGGGACTCGGTCGTGGTCGTCACGGGGTGCCCTTTCGTGCCTCGTTGATCATGGCCACCGATGCCGCCTGGGACAGCGCTTCGGCCTGTAGCTGATGGTAGGCCGTCAACAGCGGTAGCACGGACGTCGTATCGCGTTCCAGATGTCCCCGCATCTGGGATTCCGCGTACGCGATCACGGACAGGTCCGACAGCGTCAGCAGGTTCACCGGAAGGTTGAACGGGCGACGCTCCCCCATGTCGTACGGGGCGATCTGGAGCACGGTGTTCGGTAGCTCGGCGAACTCCAGCAACCGGTCGAGCTGGGCGGCCATGACCTCGTCCCCGCCGACCCGCCTGCGGATGCAGCTCTCGTCCATCACCACCAGCATCGTGGGCGGTCGCGGACGCACCAGAGCCGCCTGGCGCTCCGCGAGGAACGAGACCCGCTCGGCTGCCTGTTCGGGGACGATCGCTCCGCGCCGCAGGGCGCTGTCCGCCAGCACCCGCGCGTACTCCTGTGTCTGCAACAACCCCGGAATGATGCCGATTTCGTACAGCCGGATCTCTACCGCGCGTCCCTCGTGCCCCACGTACTGCGGGAAACCTTCCAGCAGCGAGCCGTGC
Source organism: Streptomyces sp. NPDC015032 (assembly GCF_043080425.1). Classification (NCBI taxonomy): domain Bacteria; kingdom Bacillati; phylum Actinomycetota; class Actinomycetes; order Kitasatosporales; family Streptomycetaceae; genus Streptomyces; species Streptomyces sp. NPDC015032. Next base: position 52,113 of record NZ_JBIBVN010000037.1, read on the forward strand.
CGGATCTCGCGGTACTGGCGTTCGAACGTGTCTGCTGTTTCCCCGGTGCCGAAGATCTGGTCCGCACTGCGCGAGAACCGAAGAGTCGGCATCTTGCGACCAGTTTCGACAGCGGAGATGTGTGTGCCGGAGTAGCCCATCCGTTCGGCTAACTCCTCCTGCTTCCATCCGCGTTCCTCCCGCAGGCCGCGAATGCGCGCACCAAAGGCCGCCTCCGGGCTGCTCTCGGGGTCCAACTCCTTGCGGTTCAACGGCTGTCACCTGACTTTTCGCTCGTACCCAACAAGTTGAAGCGCTCCAGACTCTAGGCCAATCTGAGCCCGCTTAGTAGTGGAATGACTACGGAGAGGAGTGACCCGTGTCCGCACAGACCGGTCCCCCGGCCGGGCAGAAGCCTTGTCGCGGGTGTCAGAAACTCCGCCTGGCCGAGGCCCTTGCCAACGATCAGCACGACTACAGCAAGGCGACGGACTGCCGGGTGCTGCTCCGGCGCCACCGGAACACGGCGGCCTGTTCGGAGCGGGGGCCGGCATGAAGGAACAGGAACAGGGACAGGAACTGGAGCCGGGACAAGGACCGGAACCCGTACCGGAGTTGCCCGAATTCAACCCGCTGCGCTGGCCACCGTGCGCGTGCGCGCGCTGCCGTTCCCGCGAGGACGACGATGACGGGGACTCCGCGGTGATACGGCAGCTCCGGGCCAGGGTCGCCGAGGAGAACGGCCTGCGAAGCTCCCTCCGGCGGGCGCGGTAAGGACCTCCGGCACACTGCCGGAGGCCGGCGGGCCCACCGAGGGTGTGGCGGGCCCACCTGGTGCGGTGGGCCCGCCGGGAGTGCGGCGATAGCCTGGTGCATACAGCAGGCAGGAGACATGTGCGCATGGGAACCCGGAATCCCCAAGCTTCCGTCGTCGCGGTGGTCGCGCTCGGCGGCACGCTCGGGGCGTCCGCCCGCTACGGCGCCGCACTGATCTGGCCGACCGCCCCGGACGGCTTCCCCTGGACGACCCTGATCGTGAATGTCGTCGGCTGCGCCGTGATCGGCGTGTTCATGGTGGTGATCAGCGAGGTGTGGGCGGCGCACCGGCTGGTGCGGCCGTTCTTCGGTACGGGGGTGCTGGGCGGCTTCACCACGTTCTCGACGTACGCGGTGGACATCCAGCGCCTGGTCGAGGGCGGCCGGGCCCGTACCGGCCTGGCGTATCTGGGACTGACACTGTGCGCGGCCCTCGCGGCGGTGTGGAGTGCGGTGTGGGCGACCCGCCGCGTGCTGGCGTGGAGGCAGTCATGACGGCTCCGGACACGGAACGGGCGCTGCGCCTGACGGTCCTCGTCGGCGAGTCCGACGGGTGGCATCACCGGCCGGTGTACACCGAGATCGTGCACCGGGCGCACCGGGCGGGACTGGCGGGCGCGAGCGTCTTCCGGGGGATCGAGGGGTTCGGCGCCGGGTCGATGATCCACACCCAGCGGCTGCTCTCGCTGAGCGAGGACCTGCCGGTAGCGGTCGTGATCGTGGACGCGGAGGAGCGGATCCGCGCGTTCCTGCCGCTCGTCGAAGAGCTGGTCACGGACGGCGGTCTGGTTGTCCTGGACGCCTGCGAGGTCGTCCGCTACGCCGATGGGAGCAACGGCGTAAACCGCGACGACGACACCCCCGACGACCAGGAGCAGCGCCGGTGAACTGGCTCCTGGTGATCCTCGGGGCGGCGGTCGGGGCACCGCTGCGGTACCTGACCGACCGGGCGGTGCAGTCCCGGCACGACACCGTCTTCCCGTGGGGCACCTTCGCCGTCAACGTGAGCGGTTCGCTGATCCTCGGGCTGCTGTCCGGCGCGGTCGCGGCCGGAGCCGCCTCCTCCTCCGTGCAACTGCTCCTCGGCACCGGGCTGTGCGGGGCGCTCACCACGTACTCGACCTTCAGCTACGAGACGCTGCGGCTGGCCGAGGACGGGGCGAAGTTCTACGCCGTGGCCAACATCGTGGCGAGTGTGGTGGCCGGGCTCGGCGCGGCGTTCGCCGGCGTCTCGGTCGCCGACGCGCTCTGGGCCTGATCGAGTCCACCACCACCAAGACCCGCCTGATCATCCGCCGCGGCTTCGGCTTCCACACCGCCGACGCCATCATCGCCCTCGTCATGCTCACCCTCGCCGGAGACAAACCCACCCTCCCCGGCCGCCAACCCACCACAGAATGACCCACACATACGGCAGGAGAGCCCCAATTAGCCTGTCGCGCCGGGTTCGTACGTTTCGGGCTCGTGCACAGGACCAGTGTTGCCACCGCCTCTACGGCCCTTTCCGAGCCACGCGCACAGCAGCGCGACGCCGAGAGCCAGCACGGCCAGCACGAGGCTGGTCACATCGAAAGAACCAGCAAAGTCCGAGGCGGTGACGCGGCTGTCAGGTGTCTGCGGGTTGGCCCCAAGCAGAGCTTGGTAGAGCGCGCCGATGGCGGCGACTCCAAGGCCCATACCCGCTTGGGTGACCGTGTTCAGCACGCCCGAGCCCGCGCCGGCATCGTCTGGATGCACACGTGAAAGGACCGTGTCAATCAGTGGTGCCACCACGAGCCCTTGCCCGAAGCCCGAGATGCCCATGACGGCGGCCAGCAACATGGCTTGGAGGTCCGCCGCTGTACTGGTGACTGCTGGTACAGCGCAGAGGCTGGCAGCCATGATGGCCCCGCCGGCGACGGAGACGCGGATGCCGAACCGGGCGGCCAGCCTCCGGCAGGCAGCGGAGGCGAGGATGAACCCGACTCCGAGTGGCACAAACACCAGGCTCGCATTCATCGGGGACAGCTGGATGCCGGATTGCAGGTGATAAGTGAGCACCAGGAAGAGGCCCGCATTGCCTGCGAAGAAGGCCAGCACGGTGACCATGCTGAGGGGGAAGCCCTTGGCTCGGAGGAGCCTGCCGGGCAACAGGGGGTCGCTGCCTCGGGCTTCGAGGTGGCGTTCCCAACGCAGGAACGCCACAATCATCACGGCTCCCAGCGTGAAGCAGAGATAGGTCCACCATGGCCAGTCCTTCTCGGGGCCGATCGTCAGCGGGATCAGCACAAGGGGCAGAAGCAGCGCAGTGAACGCTACGCCGACGAAGTCCAGCCGCGGGTTGTCAGAACTGCGGCTTTCCGTCACCGCGGGTGCCGCCGCGCAGAGAATGACGATTCCGATCGGCACATTGATCAGGAAGATCATGCGCCAGCCCAGCCCGGCGATGTCCAGGTCGAGCAGCAGCCCCCCGCCAACCAGCCCGGCGATGACACCGGCGCCGATGGCCGCGCCATACGCCCCTACCGCACGGGCACGGTCGCGGCCGTGGACGAAGACAGTGCGGATAAGGGACAGAACTTGCGGTGTCATCAACGCCGCTGAAAGTCCCTGGAGAACACGTGCTGCGATCAGCGTGTTCGCCGAGGGTGCCAGGGCACACAGGAGAGACGTCGTCGTGAACGCTGCGACACCGTACTGGAATACCTTCTTACGCCCAGCGCGGTCTCCGAGTCGACCCCCCGTCACCATGCCCGCGGCGTAAGCGATGACGTAGCCGTCGATCACGAACTGAAGCTGGCCGAATCCGGCGTTCAGGTCGGTTTGGATCTCTGGGGCCGCTACGTTCACGATGAACATGTCGATCTGGCTCATGAACATCGCGAGCAGTACCACCCCAAGTCCTGCCCAGTCCCGAGTGGTCGGCCTCGGTTGGCCTTGACTCTGGTCCGCTGGGGCTACTGAGCCCTCTTCCTCTGCTAATGCACTCATGGCCACCACTGAATGTCGAAGCGCGACGGAGCCTGCACCCAGTACCAGGCGCTCGGTGTAGGATACGGAGTCTCGAAGCTACGTTTAGACCTTAATTGAGGACTAAATGTAGCACGCCATGAGGGGAGTCCATGGAGATGTCACAACAGCAGGCGCCCGAGGGAGCCGAGTCCGTCCGGGACCCTGTGGACTCGATCGCCGCTGCCTGGCGCCGGGAGCGGCCGCAGACCTCGGTGGCGTCTATCGGGGTAGTCACCCGTATCTGGCAGCTTGCGAAGCACTTCGGTGATGACCGCCGTCGAGTGTTGGCTGAGGCCGACCTTGACCCAGCCACCCTCGACCTCCTCAGCACGCTGCGTCGCAGCGGCCCCCCGTACACGCTGAGCACCCGTGAGCTTGCCGAGCAATCCCTGGTCACTGCTGGTGCCATCTCCCAGCGTGTGGCACGCGCTGAACGCGAGAGGCTGGTCACGCGGCGCCCCGCGCCTGGGCGCTCCCGAGCCGTTCTGGTGGAACTCACCGCCGCTGGCCACGACCTCGTAGAGCACACGGTCGACCAGGTCCTGTCACGGGAAATCGAACTACTCGACGGACTGACCTCCGAGCAACGGGACAGCCTGACCGAGCTTCTGCGCACGCTACTCGGTGATGTGCAGGAGAAGCTGAATCTCCAGGGAGTCTCCCAAGTGGGCCACCACACCTAGCCAGGGTCGGCTTTCCAAGTACGGCCGGTCAGTAGCCATACGCACTTGGTGCATTCTGTCCGCCGTCGACGGGGATGTTGGCACCGTTCACCGCCCGTGCCTGGTCGGACACCAAGAAAGCGATCACCGCCGCGACGTCCTCTGGCGCGCCCCTCTCTGACAGCCTTGGCTGAGGACTCCACACCCGTGGAATGCGGCCGATCACGCGAGACCGTCAAACGCTCCGACCTGGCCGGATGAGCCCAATACGGCTACTGTGCCGGCCATACCCGCTTCTTCTGGGGCCTGCGGCTGCACCTGGCGTGCACCCTCCAGGGTCTGCCCGTCGCCTTCGTCCTGACCGGGGCCAAGGCCGACGAGCGCGAGACCGTACTGGTCCTGTTCGCGGCCGAACCGCACCTCCTCACTGCCCGGCCCGGCCAGACACTGATCGGGGACAAGAACCACTTCGGCCGCGGCTTCGAACACGAACTGGCCGAGTACGGCCTCCAGTTGCTGCAGCCGACCCGCAAGGGCGAACGGCAGCGGCCCGGCGGATCCCTGTTCAAGCCATTGCGGCAGGTCATCGAGTCGATCAACGAGACCTTCAAGGGACAGCTCGACCTCGAACAGCACCGAGGACGCACACCCGGCGGTGTCATCGCCCGCGTCATGCAGCGAATACTCGCCCGGACCGCCGTTATCTGGCACAACGACCAGACGGGAAAAAACCACCCTCCGCTCCCTCACCTCGTACGACCACTGACCCCTTGGAATTGATCACCTAGCGGCCAGGGCCTTCCGCTCGGACCGGGCCGGACCCCGCGTGCCCGGCGTGATCCGGACGAGAGACCCAGGGGCGTACGGGCGCGGACGGCCGGCGCCCCCCGCCACCGCAATGCGAGACGGTGGCGGGGGAACGCCGTTGGGGAGGAGCCGCCACCGGCCCCGGGTGATTCACCCCGTTCCACGCCGACAGCGGTCCGTCAGCCGCCGACCCTACGTGTATTGCCCCGTGAGGTTGGGGACGCGGCTGGCGGGGAGGTGCACGGTCCTTCTCCTGGGCTAGTGACGGTTGTGACCGCGCGGCCTCGGGTTCGCCTCGCGCGTCCCCCCGCGCGTCTCCGGCCCCCCGAATGGTCCGGAGACGCGCGGAGTGATCAGCCGGCCTGCTGCTTCCCGGTGGACTCGGGTGCCTTGCCCGGGACCTGTCCGGCCTTGTCGACGATGGCGTGCTCGATCTCGGCGGTGCTGTAGAGGAGGGTCCCGGCCTTCGCGTACGGGGCGTCCTTCGTCCGGTACTCGCGGGAGCCGAGGAAGGAGTAGTCGTCCTTGTCGAAGACCCATTCGGTGCGGTTGCCGTACGTGGTGTCCTCGCGGGCGATGCCGAGGCCCGTGCGGCCTATGGCGTCCTTGGCGTCCGGTGCCTCCTCGACGCCCGGGATCTTCGCCGCCGCCTGGTAGAGGGCCGCGGCCGTCTTCGGCGGCAGCACCCCGCCGAGCAGGCCGCCGATCTGCTCGAAGACGATCTGGTCGGTTTCCTGCTCGGCGTCCTTCCGGACGTGGGCGCGGAGGTAGGCCAGGAGTTCGTCCGGGTCGGTGGGCAGCGAGGCGAGCCAGTGGTAGGTGGGGCGGGACAGTCCGGCGGGGGTGCCGTTCTCGTCCCCGAGCGGGGCGTTACCGACCTCGTCCTTGCCATTGACCCTGGTCAGCCCGATCTTTTTGAGGGGGCGCGGGTCCTGCGGCGCCCAGCTCTCAGTCTCGGTCAGCGGGCTCAGTACGGCCTTGCCGCTGCCGATTTCGGCCTCCCGAACCTTGGAGCGGGTGTAGAGGAACTGGTCGTCCCGTACGACGGGCGCCTCACTCGTGAGGGCGACGGTCGAGAGGCGGTGGAGCAGGCCACCGGTGCCCTGGGTGGCCGTCACCGTCGTCGTCCGGTCCTCGTCGTCCGTACCGAGGGCGAGACCGCCTGCGAGGATTCCGGCCAGTGCCATCGCCGACACGGGGACGAGAAGGGCGGGGCGCAGGAGTCGGCGGGCGGGGCGGGTGATGGGCTGAGCCGGACGGTCACGACGGGAGTCGGCGTCGATGTGGTTCATCAAGATTTCCTTCTGGTGACGGAATCGCTCGGGCGACAGGTCCTCGGTCACCGGAGGGGGAAGTAGCCGGGCCAGGTGCCGGGCTTCGTCGTCGTTCCTGTTCTCAGGAGAGGCGGCGTCTTCGCGGTTCATGGGGTTTCCTCCCGCACGGGCAGGGCCGCGATTGCGGCTGCATTCCTTACCTCTCCGTGGACTCTCGCGGGTTCCACGTCTCTTCGCGGGAGTTCCGCGCGTTCCGTCTGTTCCGCGATCCGGGCGAGTCTCTTGCGGGCGCGGGAGAGGCGGGAGCGCACCGTGCCCACCGGGATGCCGAGCGCGTCGGCGGTCTGCTCGTAGTCCAGTCCGGACCACACGCACAGGGAGAGCACTTCCTTTTCCTGGCGCCGCAGTTGACCGAGAGCCGCCGAGACGGCGCGCAGACGGCTCCGGTCGTCCAGCCGGGACGCTGCCTCCGCCGAGAAGTCCGCCACGGCGGCGGGCGGTGGCTGACGGGCCAGGAAGGCCAGCCGCCTCCGCAGTCCCCGCCGGGTGTTCTCGCACTTGTGCGTGGCGATGCCGAGGAGCCAGGGCAGCGCGGAGCCCCGGCCCTCCTCCAGCCGCTCTCTGCCCTGCCAGGCGGCCAGGAAGGTGTCTGCCATGACGTCCTCGGCGATCGACCAGTCACCTGTCAGCCGCAGCGCGTGACGGTAGACGGCCTGGGCGCAGCTCTCGTACAACTCGGCGAAGGCCTCGCGGTCCCCCGCGCGCAGTCGTCGGCGCACCTCGTTCTCCGCGCCCTCCCGGGCCCCGGTGCCTTCGGTGCCCTGGGGATTCTCCGGGGCCTCTGACTCTGGTGGTTCCCTCACACCCGGTATCTCTCCGCGACCTTGCGCCCGTTCCTGTGACTCATACCACAACTTCTTGCCACAACGGGGTGGGCGGCGGGGACTGAGGGTGTCGTCCGCCCGGAAGGAGAGTGTCCTCGTTGTGGATCGCGTTGACCAGCCGCTCGTAGGCACGGATGCGGTCCCCCGCCCGGCACCACTCCCACAGCAGGCGCTCTCCGTACGATGCGACGTACCCGCATGATCCGAGAGCGAAAGGGTCCTCCCGTGGCAGCCGGCAACACCGCTCCTCCCTCGTCGCGCCCCGTCACCGTCGTCACCGGCGGCAGTCGCGGCATCGGTGCCGCCACCTGTGTCCGTCTGGCGTCCGAAGGACATGATCTCGCCCTGGGCTTCGTGAGCGACGCGGAGGCCGCCGAGCGGACCGCGGCGGCGGTGCGGGCCGCGGGGGCGCGCTGCGTCACGGTGCGGGTGGACACCGCTGTGGAGGCCGAGGTGGAACGGCTCTTCGACACCGCCGCCGCCCAACTCGGCCCCGTCACCGGAGTGGTCAACAACGCGGGGGTGACGGGGCCGCTGGGCCGGCTCGTCGACACCTCCGCCGAGACGCTGCGCCGGGTCCTCGACGTGAATCTCCTCGGCTGCCTGCTGTGCTGCCGCCGGGCCGCGAAGGACATGACGGCCGCCGGGTCCGGCGCGATCGTCAATGTCTCCTCGGCCGCCGCCACGCTCGGCAGCCCCGGGGACTTCGTCCACTACGCCGCCACGAAGGCGGCGGTGGACGCCCTGACGATCGGGCTCTCCAAGGAACTGGGGCCCGACGGCATCCGGGTCAACGCGGTCGCCCCCGGCATGATCGACACCGAGATGCACGCCACCGCGGGCGACCCCGGCCGCGCGGCGGCGGCCGCCTCCGGCATCCCGCTCCGTCGCCCGGGGGCGGCCCCGGAGATCGCGGCCGCCATCGCCTGGCTGCTGTCGGACGAGGCGTCCTATGTGACGGGCGCGGTACTCCGGGTCGCGGGCGGACGGTAACGACCCGGGGCCTGTGCAAGCAGCCCTGGCACCGACCCCCTGAGCAGGTAAAACGAACCGCCTGCTCATGTCCTGAGCATTCCGTGCTCTGCTGTTCATCGGTGCTGGGAACGGGACACTGTTCGTCGAAGGCGGCGGGCGCGGCGTGGTCAGGCGAACAGCCGGGAACCGAGCGGGTGGTGCTGGTCGAAGCCGGGGAGGATGAGGAAGGTCGCGCTGGCGGTTGTGGTGGTGAATTGCAGCAGTGCGTCGGAGGTGTCCATGTGGGTGTGGGTGGCGGTGAAGGTCCGCAGGTCGTTCTGGAAGCTGATGAAGAGCAGGCCGGGGGCGGGGTCGTCGGTGCTGTAGGAGCGGCGGAGCATGAGGCCGACGCCGACGACGTTGGGGTTGGCCCGGCGCACGTGGGCGTCGGCCGGGACAAGGTAGCGCCCGTCTGGTGTTTTGGCGCCGAGGCCCGGGTCCGATGCGACGGTGCCGCCGGAGAGGGGGACACCGGTGGCTCTGCGCCGTCCGAAGACCGCTTCCTGCTCGGCCAGGGACAGGGCGGCGAAGCGCGGCAGGTCGAGTTCCATGCGCCGCAGTACGGCGATCGTGCCGCCGGCGACCGCGGGGGGCCCGGCCAGCCACAGGTGGCGTTGTTGTTCGGCGGTGGTGTGCGGGCCCACGATGCCGTCGATGAATCCGAGCGGGTTTCGTGGCGCGGTAAGGCCGTTGCCGATGGGCACGTTCGAACCGCGGCGTGCGGACTGCCGCCAGCGTTCGTGGATGCGGTCACCGGCCTGGTCCAGGAGCGCGGCGACGACGACCGGTAGGAGCAGCGCGTCGCTGGCGCATATCTGTATCAGCAGGTCACCTCCGCGTGCTCGCGGGTCGATCCGCTCGCGGGAGAATCGCGGGAGGTCGGCCGCGCCGGGCAGCGAGGCGCCGGCCGTGCGCACCAACCGGGGGCCCACGCCGACGGTCACGGTGAGGTCGCCCGGCGGCAGGCCCAGCAGCCGCTGGTCGGTCCCCGCGGTGAGGGTGCGGATGGCCTGGCCGAGCTCGGCCAGTAACGGGCCGGGAGCCACGGTGGCACCGAGGTCGGCCACCACGGCCAGCAGGTTGCGCTGGGCCTGCTGGGGGAGCGTGATGCCTGCCTGGTGTCGGCCGGTCGCCGGAATCGTCATGGGCGTGGCCGCTGCGGAAGGAGCGTGCCGGCCTGGCCGTGCGGAGTCCGATGCACACCCGGCGGTCAGACCGGCGGCCACCATGGCGCCGGTGACATCGAGGAACGTGCGGCGCGACGGGTGGTGATCGGCTCGGTGCATGGTGTGCAGGGTGCCACACCCGAATCGCGCATGCCGGTCAACCTTCCTATTTTGGCGTGGAATTGGACGTCATGCCAGACTGGGATCATGCCTCGATTGACTCTTCGCGTGTTGGCGGCGGTACTCGGCACGCTGACACTTGTGGTCGGCTGCGGCGGCGGCGATGGCGGATCGGGGAAAGGCCGGCGACCGGCCGGTGCGCATGTCACGATTCGAGTGCCTGCCGATGCCCCGACGATCTCGGCTGCGGTGGCCTCGGCTCGGCCCGGTGACCTGGTGCTGGTGGCTCCGGGCGTGTACCACGAGTCGGTGAAGATCGACACGGCGCGCGTCACTCTTCGCGGCGTGTCCCGGGACAAGGTCGTCATCGACGGACGGTTGCAGCAGCCGAACGGTGTCGTCGTCACGGCGCCCGGGGTGGCCGTGGAGAACCTGACCGTGGAGAACAACACGCAGAACGGGGTCCTGGTCACCGGTTCGGCGAAGGCGGCCGCCGGGCTGCCGGGGGGAAGCGGCGGCTACGACACCGGCGATGAGCCCGTCACCTTCCTGAAGTCGTTCCTGGTTTCCCATGTGACCGCGACCCGCAACGGTCTGTACGGCATCTACGCGTTCTCCGCGCAGAACGGTGTCATCGCGCACTCGTACGCGTCGGGCAGCCCCGACTCGGGGATCTATGTCGGCCAGTGCAAGCCCTGCAACATCGTGGTGCGGGACAACGTCGCCGAACTCAACGCGGTCGGTTACGAAGGCACCAACGCCAGCGGCGACATGTACGTGGTCGGCAACCGCCTGGTCGGCAACCGGGTCGGACTCACCACCAACTCCGACCACCAGGAGAAACTGCTCCCGCAGAAGGGCTCCGTCGTCGCGGGCAATCTGATCGCTGCCAACCAGCAGACGGCCACCCCGGTGCAGGCCGACGGCGGGTGGGGCATCGGCATCGGCATCGACGGCGGCAGCGACAACCAGTTCATCCGTAACCGCATCGCCGACAACGGCAACGCGGGGCTGGTGATCACCGCAACCGCCGACGTACCTGCGATCGGCAACCAGATCGTGGACAACATGTTCACCGGCAACGGTGTCGACGTCGGCTGGACGTTCCCCACCGCCACGCGGGGACGGGGCAACTGCCTGCGTGGCAACGATCTGCGCACCACGGTGCCCGCCCGGCTTGCGACGACTGCGTCCTGCCCGCTTCCGGCCAGGTCGTCCTCGCCGGCCGGTAGGTGGACGGCGCCGACGGCGCCCGGTGGCATCCCGTTCACCGAGGTCGCGGCGCCTGCTTCGCAGCCGCAGTTCCCCGACGCCGCCACCGCGGGCGCCACCGCTGTTCCGTCCGTCCCGGCCCTGCCGAAGACGGAGGGCATCCGGTTGCCGCCGGCGTCTCTGCTCGCCGCGAACGCGCGGGTGCAGACGTCCTGAACAGCGGCTACCGGGTCGGGGTGGTTCCGGGTACCGGCTTGACCGGAACGTACTTGTGGGTGTCGAAATCGATGACCACCGGCTCCGGCTGCGAACCCACGCTGACGCGGACCCGGTACATGGTGCCGTCCGAGCCGATCCAGTAGCGCACGTTGCCCGCCGTATTGGAACGGTTGGGGGAGGTCGGCCCGGTCATGACGTCCACCCGGCGCCCGTCCACCTGCTCCCGCCCCCACCAGGCGGCGCCGTTCTGCGGCAGCAGTTCGGCGTTGTCCGGCCGGTCGCCGCCGAGACCGAGCGCGATGGACAGGGAGGTGTCCAGCGCGCTGCCGGACGACAGCAGCGGACGGTCGACCCAGCCCGAAAGGGGCGGCGACGCGGGTGCGTGCGCCGGGGCGTCCGTCATCGGGCGGATGTGCACCGAGGTGGGCGTCCACTGGATCAGCCCGTCGCTGGACTTGGCGCGCCCGGTGCCGTGCACCACGCCGTAACCGACTTTGCGCCGATAGTCGACGGACCCGGTGACGGTCAGCCCGCCGGCGGTGCCTGGCACGGTGATCGTCACCGCGCGGCCCTGCGCCTGGTAGTTGCGGAATCGCGTGATCGCCAGCCGGCTCGCCTCATCCGTCGTCAGCGGGCGCGGACCGCCGGCGTCGGAGCCGCCGTCGGCGACCAGGAACGCGGCCACCGCGGCCACCGCGGCCACCGCAACGGCCGTGATGCCGATGACGGCTGCGGCCCGTCGCGACCGTGGCCATCGGCGCCGGTCAGCCGGACGACCCGGTGGGGCTTGCCGGATTCTCGCGCTCCGCGCGCGGTTCGACGCTGGCACTCTCCGATTCATCCTTTCGATCACCACACCGTCCGGCGGCTGCGGGCTCGCGGCGGTACTCGGCAGTCCGGTGGCAGACCACGCCAAGGCCGGCCCTCGTGGGCCGGCCGAGACGTGATCTGCCCGTCCGCACCGTCCGGATCGCAGACGGGCAGATCACCGTTGTGCGGTCCGTTCAGTGTTGCCTAGCGTGACGATTCCGGGTCACGAACGCGATGACCAGGCCCGCACCCACCAGCAGACCGACGATGCCGATCATCTCCGCCAGCCCGGGCGTACCGGTGCTCGCCAGCGAACCCCCGCCTCCACCGGCCGGGGCCGGGTGGTTGGCAGGCGGTGTGGAGGCCGCGGGCGGCTTCGGAGTCGGTGTCGGTGTGGGAGTCGGGGTCGGGGTCGGGGTTTCCTTCGGGATGTACACCCCGGCGTCGATCGTGTGATCGACCCCGCCCGGCTTGTCCGGTGCCGTGACGGGCGCGTAGCCGTTGCACAACTGCCCGGTGGTCGGCGGGGTCACATTGGAGTCGTGCGCACGGTTGGCACCGGCCCGCGGGAGCGTGAACCTCAGCTCGCTCGCCGGGGGCTGCTCGGGCACCTGGCTGGTGTCCGCGGTGCACACGTCGAACTGCACCGTGTACTTCGCGCCTGGCGTGAGCTCGTACGCGGCGCCGACACCACCGAAGTAGTACTCGCCGGCGGCATCGGTTTTGGTCGTGGCGACCTGTTTGCCGTCCGCGTCCAGCAGGTTGATCGTCGCCCCCGGCAGCAGCACGTGCCCCGGGTCCTGGATCCCGTTGTGGTCGCCGTCGAACCACACGACGTTGCCGATCTGGATCGGCGCGTTCGCCGCCGCGTACGCGATGTCGCCGAGCCCGCCGGCCTTGCCGAACCCGCCTTGCTCCTGGCTGACGAACTGGAACCCGTTGGCGGTCGGGTTGTTGCCCGGGCCCTCACCGGTCGAGATGTCGTGGTACCCGGTCCCTGAGGTCGCGACGTTGACGACCGGGTCGAACTCCGTGCTGACGACCCACTGCTGTTGCGGGATAAAGGCCACCGACCCCAGCGCGGTCTCCTGGTGCGCGTTGGCGAAGGAGTCGCCCGGGAAGTACTCGACGACATCGGCGGGCTGGCCGCCGCTGTTGGCGGGGGTGGCGTGGTTGGGGCAACTCCCGGTGCCTTCCCACTGGTATTCACCGGTGGGAGTGGCGCAGACCATGGTGATGTCACCGCCGGACATGCCGCTTTCCGCCGTGTCGATCCCCGGGCGGGGGTCCAGTCCTCCCCAACCGAGCACATCCATGAACCGGTCGCGGAAACCCAGGATCATCGAGCCGTCGCGGGCGAAGGCGAGGGAGGCCAGCTCCGGCTGCGGATCGATGAAGATGTCGCCCGACTTGCGGTCGTCCCACGTGTCCAGGCTGGTGTTCCACGGGTTCCAGTGGGTGGCCTTGTCGCCGGAACCGAAGACGCTTCCGCGTTTGTCCGTGAGCGGGTGGCTCAGCACCGTGGTGAACCGCTTGCCGTCGTAGGTGGCGACGAAGGCCTTCAGGTCCGCGCGCTGCTGCGTGCTCTCCGCGCTGCACACGCCGCCGACGTACAGCGTGTTGTTGTGGACCTGGAGACCGAACGGCCGCCAGTCGTCGGGGCTCGCGCACCCCGGGTCCGGGATCGGGACCGTCGACTTGGGCGCCGCGGCGGTGGCCCCTGTCGCGTCGAAGCTCACCAGGCTGCGGGTCCGCAGGTTCACCGCGTACAGCGTGGAGCCGTCCTCCGACAGGGCCAGGCCACCGATGCTCTCCTTGCCCGGCGCGTCGGTGAACCCGGGATCCTTGATCATATTGGCGGTGTCGTGCTGCGTCACCGCGGCGTCCGGCACCCGCGCGAACAGCTCCGGCGCACCCGAGCCGTTGACCGGCACCGTGTAGATCGCGCCACCGCCCTTCGGCCCGTACGGGGCGTACCGGCGGGCGAACGCGCTCTGGAACAGCCGGGTCCGGTCCTTGTCGTACGCCAACCCGAACGTCGTGCCCACCTGGTCCTGCGTGGCCAGCGTGGTCGGGCACGCCACATCGGTGGGACACGTGCCCCGGGTCTTCGTCCCGAACGCCACCAGCGCCCGGTTGTCTTTCCCGTTGGGGCCGTTATGGACCGGCACGAAGTACCGCGAGTCCGGGAGCGCGTAGTCGGCCGGATCCCACACCCCCGTCACCACCGAGGCGTTCTTTCCGCCCGACACATCCACGAACGACGTGAAGCTGTCGAAGTGGTTGTCCGCCGTCGACGCGGGCGCCGCCTGCAAGTAGTCGCTGTACGGCGCCGGGACGCTGACGTCGACGCGGTACTGGCCGCCGCTCAGCACCGTCGACCGCGACACCACGACCTTTCCGGTGGAATCCGTGACACCGGTGACAGCATGCCCGGCGGGATCGGAGATCTCCACCTTCATGCCCCGTTGCGGCACGTCCATCGTCGCGTTGATCACGCCGGTGCCGAAGAAATCGCGCAGCACCTCAACCGTCAACGTGCCGTCGGCGCTCGAAGCGGCGGCCGGTCCAGCCGTCGCTCCCACCGCGCCACCCGCCAGCAATAGAACGGATAACCCTATGCGCGCCAGCGGCCCCACAAGCCTCGGGGCCGACCGGCGCGAGTCTCTGCCGACTTGGTTCATGGCATCACACTCCACACTTCTCTTGTCGTGAAAACGAAGCACCCGCTTCTCGCTGCACGCCCACTGCATGACTCGACGTGCGGACGTCTGTCGCGAACGCCACGGAAAAGAAGAAGGGGCCCACTGCTGTCCCGTGGACCGCTTTGCAGCGATCGTTCGTGGATTTTGTGGGCGAGCCGTAAAGGCCACAGGCAGGGAAAAGCGAACACCCGTTCCTAGCCTCGGACGGGGTCACCCTGCATTGTGTTTTTTTACAGCTCAATCACGGTTCCCCCCGCCCCACCGCCTACCTCACCGACCGCCATCGCGAGCAGCGCGCGACATTTTATCCACTGAAGTCTCGCCAGCACCAGCAGATCCTTTGACATCCTCCCCGCTCTGAAGGGCAGGGATTCCTGGCTCAGGCTGCCTGCGGGAGCGGCGCTCCCGGAGGTCTTACGCCCTCAACGCCAGCCGGGATGAGACCAGCCCGGATCAGCATCA
>NZ_JBIBVN010000038.1:0-65395 GCF_043080425.1 Streptomyces sp. NPDC015032
CTGCGGGCCGAATACACAGGCCGCATCAACCGCATCGGCATGGGCTCGGTCTTCTGGTCCCGCTCCTACTTCGCGGGCTCGTGCGGCGGTGCACCACTCACGGTGATCCGTCAGTACATCGAGCAGCAAAAACGTCCACTCTGACGCGCAGGTCAAGGCGGTCTCAAGATGCGTTTCCCTCCCCGGCCGAAGCCGGGGATACCCACGCAAGACCAGGGATGGGGAGGTGATGCCGGGCCTGCTTGAGCCGATACCGGCATGTGCTGGGATGCGCAGCGAGCAGTCTCGCTGCGCCGGCCATGTCGCGGCCACATGCGGTGGCGGCCCGTGCCCGAGGGCGGCAGCACGGCGCGGACGTCACCGACGGTGACCTCGCACAGGGTGGTATTCGCGCCCTGTGCCCAGCGGGTCAGGGCCGGCGGCGCCCTCGACAGATGCAGGCGGATGGTCGACTCCGTGCGCGGCCGGCGGCGCGGCACGAGGGTGCTGCCGTCCCGCACCGCCTCCAGCACACGCCCACCTGATGGGCCATCACGTGAACCAGCGCAATACCGGGACGTCCTGGCGAGGACCCACTCATGCACACTGGCTAGGAACGGTGAAGCCCCTGGTATGAACTGGTCTGTCAAGATCAAGTCCGGGTACCCGGGGCTTCACGAACTCTCCTCACGCGGCGTCTTGATCCGTTGCTGTCAACAGCTCAGTGACACCCGACGCTTGGTTCAACTTGCGGTCGCGTATGTCTTGGCGAGCTGCTTCCAGATGACGTCCGCGGGACTCTGTTTCACCGTAAACTTGTTCGCCACGACGACGAGCGTCACTCCGCGCTCAAGATCGGTTGCGCCCTGCGAGCTGAACCCGGGGTAGCTGCCGTGATGGCCCTGCCAGGTCCGATCTCCCACGACATCGCGCTGCGTGCCCATGCCATAGCTGCCGAGGGATGCGGCTGACTGCGGTGTTGGCGTGATCATCGCGTCGACCGTCCTGGGCGACAGGAGCTTGTGGCGGACAAACAGCGCGTCCAGGAACTGTGCGGCGCCGAGGGCGGTGCCGGAGAACAGGCCATCGGTGAACGGCAAGCCATACAAGTCGGTTGGAATGCCCTTGGCACCGTAAGCAGTGAAGATGTCGGACAGCGGCCCGTTGTCCTCCAGTGTGTAGTAGCCGTGCGCGAAGTGGCGCAGCGCGCGCTCGGAACGCTGGAAGGTGACCTGGTCCTCCGTCATCGGCTTCACTTCGCCTGCGCGCAACAGGAAGCGCTGGATGGCGCGCTCAAGCGCCTTGTCACCGCCCGCCGTTTTGCTCAGCACTCGCCCGAGCACGAGATAGCCGGTGTTGGAGTACTCCTGGCGCGCACCGGGCTTGACCGGATCATGGATGCCTGCATTTATCTTGGCGAACGTCCACGGTTTGTCCGGGTCGTATCGCTTGCCGACACCCTTGGACGTGAACGGCATGAATGGCGCCACAGCGGGATCGGCGTACGCATCTGGGTAACCGCTTGTGTGCGTCAGCAGCATGCGTAGCGTGACGGTGTGCGAGCCCGCGACTTCGTCCCCCAGGTACTTGCTGATCGGTGTGTCGAGATCGAGCACGCCGGCTTCGACCTGGTGGAGGGCGAACGCGGCGATCATCTGCTTGCCGAAGCTGGCGTAGTTGAACAGCGTCTTGTCGGTGACAGGCGTTTGGGACTTCCGATTCGCCATGCCCTGGCTTGACGACCAGACCAGGCGGCCGTTTTTCATCAGCACCGCCTGAATTCCTGGGTCGCCTACATCGGCAGATGCACGCTTGAGTGCCTGATCCAGCTTCCGCGAGAGGTCTTGCTGTCGACTCGCGGGGGCAGGGTGATCGTCGCCGGCTCGAGCGGCTTGCGGCGGATTCGCAACCGCAAGGCTGACGATGAGTGCGGCGGCCGCTATACCGGCTGCCCCACTCACGAGCCAGCGTGTTCTGCCCTTTCGCAAGTATCGCCGAAAGTGGCTTCCTGCCCTCGGCGGTGAGCTGCGCAGGTCCTTGCTGCTCCTTGTCATCGATGCATTCCTTTCGCTTTGACGATCCGTTCGAGAGCGGGTCGTGATGCGCGGCAGCCACAAACGCTTGAGCGCTCGCGCAGGAAAAACGAGCCCGCCGGGAGCACCAGGGCACTCGCGGTGTGCAGCGCCTGCAGGACGTGCAGGATGCAGCGGAGGTCAGGCCGGGGGCAGGTCGCGACCGATCAGGTCGGCGTAGGTCTCGCGGCGAACCACCGGCCACGAGCGCCCGTCCCTGCAGAAGATCACCGGGGGGCGCAGCGCGCCGTTGTAGTTGTTGGTGAGCGAGTAGGTGTAGGCGCCGGTGGCCGGGACGGCGATCAGGTCTCCGGGGCGCGGATCTTGCAGCAGTACGGTGCCAGGGGTGATGACGTCGCCTGACTCGCAGTGGCGGCCCACGAGCCGGTGCGGCCGGCCGCCGCCGACACGGGTCGCCACGGTTGCCTCGAACCGCTGCCCGTAGAGGGCCACCTCGAGGTTGTCGCCCATGCCGCCGTCCACGGCCACGATCGGTTCGTCGCCGGAGCGTTTGACGGTGGCGACCCGGTAGAGCGTCATCCCGGTCTCGGCCACCATGGACCGGCCGGGTTCGATCAGGAGGCCGGCGTTGGCCGGCAGTTCGCGGCGGGCGGCTCCGACGAGGGCGTCCAGGTACTCCTCGACGCTCGGCGGCCGATCGTCATAGGTGTAACGAGCGCCGAGGCCACCGCCCAGGTCGTAGACGTCGAATTCTCCGAGCTGAGCGGCTGCCTGCACGGCGCGCTCGAACGGCTCGGTGTCGAGGATCTGCGACCCCACGTGGACATGCACGCCATCGAGCCGCAGAAGCGTGGAAGAGCGCAGCCGCTCGACGGCCAGGCGGGCCTGCTCCATCGGCATGCCGAACTTCGAGCCGCGCTGTCCGGTGGAAACTGCCTCGTGGGTGTCCGGGTGGATGTCGGGAGTGAGCCGCACCAACACGCCCTGCCGACGGTCGCTGTCGCTGCGGGCGGACCGCAGGCCGGGCTCGGAGAGGAGCGCCTCCAAGTGGTTGATGTCGTCGAAGTCGTCGACGACGATCAGGCCCACACCCGCCTCCACCGCGAGCCGGAGCTCCGCCGTCGTCTTGGCGTTGCCGTGCATGACCATGTCCGCCGGGTCCGCGCCGCCCGCGCGTGCGAGTGTGAGTTCGCCGCCGCTGGCGACGTCCGCTCCCAGGCCCTCCTCGGCGATCAGCCGGTAGATGGCAGTGCAGGGAAAGGCCTTGGAGGCGAACACAACCCTGGAGTTGGCCCAACGCGCGGCGAGACCGTCGGCGTAGCTGCGGGCGCGGGCGCGCACCGCGGCTTCGTCGACGACCAGGGCAGGTGTGCCGTACACCTCGGCGAGCTCAGTCGCGGCGCATCCGCCGACGAGCAGTTCGCCGTCGGGCGTGGTCGAGCTGCCAGGCGGGAAGAGGCCGAGGACGTCCCTGTCCTGGTGCGGCGCTTCGGCTGGCGCAGTCTGTGCGGTCCGTGTCGGCATGAGCAGCCCGTTTCCATCGATGAGTTGCGGAACATAGTGCGGTTCGGGGCCAGAAAATTCGTTGTCGATTCTGCCTATAATCACGTCATGGATCGGGCGAAGCTGACAATCTCGAACGCGACTGCGGAAGGCACCAGCGAGGAGCTGTTCGCACTCGCGAACGCGGTGGCCGCGGTCATCGGCGGCTCCGTCGCGATCGAGGACCTTGACCGGCGTGTGCTGGCCTACTCCTCGCTTCCAGGCCAGCGCATCGACGAACTACGCCGTCAGGGCATCCTCGACCGCCACGTTCCGGACCTGCCGGGGCAACAGGACCAGTACCGCAAGGTCCTTGCCTCGACCGGAGTCCTGAGGATGCAGGTCCTGGCCCCGGACGAACTGCCGCGCGCGGCGATCGCCATCCGCGCCGGCAACATGCCCCTCGGCACGGTCTGGGCGATCGAGGGCAAACACCCGCTCGACGCTCACGGCGAGGAAGTGCTCCAGGACTGCGCCCAGCTCGCCGCCCTGCACATGCTGCGCAGCCGCAGCGCCGCCGAGCTGGACGTCCAAGCCCGCGAAACCGCGCTGCGCGCCGCACTCAGCGGGCAGAGCGCAGGCCGCGACACCCAGTTCGCGCTGGGACTGCCCGAGCGGCAACGCATCACCCTCCTCGGCATCGCCCCCGTGCGCACCCCCAGAAGCGAAGCACCGCCCGTCGTCCGGCTCGGTGCCGCGGCAGTCAGCCACTGGGCGGCCGTCAGACCGGAGGCCGCCGTGGCGACGCTCGGTCGCACTGTCTACGTGCTGCTGCCCGAAGCAACCGAGCAGACAGCACGCCGCCTAGCAGAACAGGCACTCGCCACGCTCGCACCTTCGTCCCCTACCGACCTGCGCGTGGCGCTCAGCCGTCCAGCACACGAACCCGATCAACTGCCTGAACTGCGTGCGGAAGTCGACGTCATCCTGCGCGTCACAACGCTCGATCCAAAGGCGCACCGGATTGCAAGTACGGCACAGGCACACGCCCGCATCCTCCTTGCGCGGTTCGCGGACGAGATCGCCCGCTCGCCCAGGCTTCGCCATCCTGGCATCGACGCGATGACCACGTACGACCACGAGCACCAGACCGAGTACGCGGCCTCAGTGAGCGCCTGGCTCGACGCAGGCGGCAACGCGGCGAAAGCCGCCGAACAGCTCACCATTCACCACAACACGCTCAAGTACCGGCTGCGGCGAGCACGTGAGCTGTTCACCCTCGACCTCGACCACCCGGACGACCGCCTTTCGTTGTGGCTGCAACTCCGCGCATCCCGCGACATACCCCCGCAATGACTCCTCCTCTTCGGTGGACAGCAGGCGAAAACGACGCCGGCAGGCAGACGGCGCGTGCACCGCTCCGGGATGGGCGAGGGGCGGCGGCCCGTGGCGAGGGGGCCGCCTTGGGGTTGCGGCGGTTTCGCTCAGGCGGCGTGGCGGGTCTTGCGGCGGCGTACTGCGAGGGCGGTGCCGCCACCGGCGACGACCAGCACGGCGGCCACGCCGGCAATCGCCGCGGTGTTGTCGTTCGTGCCGGTCTCGGCGAGGTCGGAGCCCTTGGCCTCAGTCGACGGAGCGCTGTTGGTCTTCATGGTCTTGTGGATCCATCCCGCGTAGGCGGGCGCGCTGGTGTAGAGGCCGGGGCCCTGCGAGCACGGCACGCCCGGGGCGCCGGGCCCCGAGGTGACACCGATCAGCTCCCAGCGGCCGTCCCGGCCCTTTTGGACCTGCGGTCCGCCGGAGTCCCCGTGGCACGCCATGGCCTTGGGCACGGTGGTGATCGTGCACAGCCGGGTCCGGTCCGCGTAGCCGGGCGCGCACTCGGACCCGGCGCCCCTGCGGGTGTTCAGCTCCTGCAGCCGGTCCGGGAACTTGAACTCGCCGTCGGCGGTGGTGCCGAAGCCCAGGAGCCGGGTCGGCGTGCCGGGCTTCCCGGGCTGCTCGGCGATCTTGATGGGCTTCTGGGTGACCGGGCGGTCCAGGCGTACCAGCGCGATGTCGTCCTTGTTGGCGGCCTTGTTGTCGCCGTTCACATAGCCGGGGTGGACGAAGGTCCGGTCGATCTTCCGGACGGTGCCGCCGGACTTGCGGTGGTCGCTGCCGATCCGCACGATGCCGTCCAGCTTGATGCCCTCGACCTTCAGGCAGTGAGCCGCCGTCAGCACCCACTGCTGATCGATCAGCGACGCCCCACAGTTCCCGTCGACCAGACCCTGTTCCGGGGCCGACTCCGGGATGGTCGCCATGAACGGGTAGGTCTCGGTGGAGTCCGACCCGTTGACGATGGCTTCGGCGCTGCCGGCCATGACAGTGACGCAGGCCGCAGCGGCGAGAGCGCCGACTGCAGCAGTGCGGGCGGTACGGCGGCTCGGCGACTTGAAGCTGAACACAGAGGGTTCCCTTTACTCGGTGGATCCGTATGCATTCAGCATCGTTCTGCGAAACCTGCTGCACCATCCGGGCAACGGGTCGGTCGATGATGTGGCTAGCCCCCCCTCTATACCGAGGAAACTCGGGGGCCGGAGCGTTTCCGCCCCACTCAGATCACCCAAACGGTGATCCATCCGACCTACTGTCCTGGCGAAGTGAATGTGCCAGGTAGCGAGCCGTTGACCGCGCCGACGACGTGTGCCCCGCGCAGCTCGTCGGCGTCAGCCGGACCATCATCCGCTTCACCACCGAGGTCCTCACCGAGAACGGCCAGGACGTCGACGACGTCCTGGCCCGGCTCCAGGCCGCCGGAGTCGAGCAGGGCATCGCCGCGTCGGGCCGACGGGCGGCACCACCGTGCAGGCGCGGCGCCCACCAGGTGGCGTCCACTCAGTGGAAACCATCCGCCTTCGGCCGGTGACGTCCACTCCCCCGCCATCAGGGAGTGGACGCCACTCGGTGGACTCCACCGAGTGGGCCGCGCGCCGGGAGCACCCTCACCCATGCCTGGTAAGTGCGGTGATCCGGTTCTTCCGGAGACGGGGTCGGCGGGACTTCCCGGCGGCGAGACGATGGCGGCGGCGTGTGTCCGATTCCCTGATTCGAGGCGTGCGGGAGGACCGGTTCGGCGCGCTCAGCTCGGTTTCACCAGCCGTGCTTCGATGAGTCCGATCCTGCTCTCTTCATCTGCGCGAGTCGTGCCATCGAGCCGGAAACCCGATCGTTCATAGAAACGTATTGCTGAAGTGTTGGGAACATACGCGTACACGCACAACGGGCTGTAGCCCCTCCCCTGCAGGTCGGCTACTGCGTGCCCGAAGAGCTGCCTGCCCAGACCAGTGCCGATGCGCTCAGGCTCGATGTACAGACCATAGACCTCGGCAGCGCGAGGACCGAGATCCGGATCCTGGTCCTGATCGCTCGGTCCTGTTCGGCAGAAACCGACTACGGCATCGCTCTCCTGGACGATCCACAAGCGGTGCTCATCCGGGATTTCGGCCAAATACTCGGCCCACTCGTCAGCGTCCTCCACGGGATCGAGCCCGCGAAGATACTCCCGGCTCATGAACCCGGCGTACGCCTCTCGCCACGCGCGCACTTTCAGATCACCGATGGCACGCGCATCGGTTGGAACAGCAGAACGGATCATGGGCCGAGTGTAGGAAGGCTTCGGCAGGGACAAAACCAGTTTTTCATCGGGCCGTGCCGCGGTGACGCAGGTCCCCGGCGGGCGGCACCACCGGGTGCCGGGCCACTCCACTCGGTGGGCGGTCGGGTGTATTTCTCCTTGACCTGGCGCCGTGTCAAGGAGAATTACGCCCGGCCCGCTCGGTGGATCCACCGGGTGCGTGCGGTGCAGTGCGTCGTGCGTGGCTCAGTGGTCGCGGCCCGCTCCCCTGCCCTGGTCCGACCGGGTCGTGTGGTGCTGCTGTTGGCCGGCAGGACTGGCCGTGTCGCTCGGCTGCTCGGGCTGCGGCCGGTCGGCGGTGGCGCGGCGGCGGGCTTCGGCCGCGCGGGTGAGGGCGGCCAGCCGGTCCAGGTTCTTGGGTGTCCGCAGCCACGTCGCCGGGTCGCCCTCCAGCAGCTCCGGCATCGCGGCCTGCTGATGGGCAGGGCCGGCCGCGCGCACCGCCCTTACTCGGTCGTGTGCGTGGGATAGACCTCGACGTCGGTGTAGGCGCCCTTGATGTCCCCCGCGCCCGCGGGCCACTTCAGGCTCACGGTGTGGGTCTCGTTCGGGGGCGTCACCAGGATGTTGGTCGGGGACGCGAGGCTGTTGCCGCTGTTGTCGATGTCGTAGGCGAGGTTGAAGACAGCGGCGTCGCCGGGCTTCAGGATGGTGATACGCGGCTGGGCGTGGCCGCGCTCGATGGGGTTCGAGGTGTTGTCGGCGTCCTTGATGTCGACGCCCGCGAAGCCCGTCGCCGAGCAGGTGGTCGAACCCCGGTTGATCATGGTGATGTCGATCCTGCCGGAGTCCTTGTCGGGCGCGGCGTCCCTGGCATCGATGGCCAGGTCCTTTGTCTTGCAGAACGTGACCTTGCCGCCGGTCTTCGTCGCGCCGGTCGCGGCGCCGGCGCGGGCCCCGGTGTTCTCACCGGAGCCCGACTTCGCGTTGACGGCCTCCGGGCCGCCGGAGCCCGAACCGCCCCCCGGCTTCGAGCCACCGTCCGAGGACGAAGAAGACGAGGACGAGGAGCTCTTGGAGGACGAGTCCTTCCCGGAGCCGTCGCCGCCACAGGCGGTGAGTGAGAGGGTGGCGGCGACGCCGATGGCGGCGAGAGCTGTGATGCGGGTGTACTTCATGGTGTTCCCCCAGGAGTAGCGCGGTGCATGCGGTCGGAAGTATTTGTATCCCGCACCGAGTCACAGGCGGTCCTCCGCGACGTCTTCGTTCTGTCACAGGCGTATTGACCTCACGGCCGGCCTGCAGCATCTCGTCCGGGTGAGTACGGGGCCGGCGGCTCCGCCGAATACGAAGCCCGCCCCGGCAACCCCGGCCGGTGGGACTTGGTCGGCGGCATCCCCTGGGCTTCCGTCTCTGCGATGGCGCCCCGCCGCCGGGCGTGGGGCAGGCGGTGTCGTCAACCACCGTCCAGAAGTAAGGGTGTGAGTGACCGCGGCGGTCGCGGTGGTGGGGGCGACGGTCATCACGGCCCCGGCCAGGGCCGAGACGGCGGTGAGGAGCGCGATACGGCGCGGAAGGCGAATCATGACCCTCATGATTCGGCGCCGGCACGGTGCAGAACCGTTGCTGTGGAGGTCGTTTCACTCTGTCGGGCAGGAAGTCGTACCGGGCCCTCAAGAGTTGCCCGGGGCCACCCGGACTGAGCACAGGGGATGGATTCGCGCCATGCATGCGCAGCACAACCCCGCTCACGGTATCTGCTGACGTTCGTCGCGGCCTGCCCGATAGACCACGGTGTGCTCCCCGCGTGCCATGATGACTAGCTCAAGTGACGTCTTTTGAGGGGTCGTTGTGTCAGGTATGCACGGCGGAGCAGAACTGAAGGTGGCTGTCGAGAGCCCGGAGGAGTCAGGCGCTGGGGCGCATGTGATCGCGCTGCGCGACTGGCTGGTCTCCGAGGATGCCCTGCGCGGCCGGGTGAGGCCCCACCGACAGCCTCCCCTCCCTGGTCACATGGGCTCCACCGTGGAAGTGCTGACGGTGGCCCTTGGCTCGGGCGGCGTTCTGGCAGTGCTCATCCAATCGGTGTGCACCTGGCTCACCTCTCGCGGCACCGACGTCAAGATCACGATGAGTACTGAGGACGGGCAGCGGATCGAGGTGGACGTCAAGCGTGCAGCCGATCCTCAGGCGCTGCTGCGGGAGGTTGCGGAACGGTTCCCGGCATCCAGTGAGCAGCCCAGGTGAGTGGCCCACGTTTCCCGGAGGGTATGGCCAGCCGGGCGGTGCTCATCGGGACAGGTACGTTCCAGGATTCCAAGTTGCCTGATATCCCTGCCGTGCGAGCGAATCTGGACGCATTGCGGCGGACCCTCACTCACCCGGTTCATGGTGTATTCGCGCCCGAGCACTGCATGGTGGTGGATAATCCCAAGGACCAGAGCACGGCCGGAGCGGCGCTGTCCCGAGCGGTTCGTGAGGCCGAGGACCTGCTGTTGGTCTACTACTGCGGGCACGGCCTGCTCGATGACGCCGGGCTTCTGCACTTCGCCCTGACTGAATCCGAATCCGAGAACGTTGGTTTCTCTGCCATCAACCTCGACCTGGTGAAGCGGATGGTCGGCGGGGCCCGAGCCAAGGCCCGAGTGCTCTTGCTGGATTGCTGCTTTTCGGGACAGGCGGTCTCGGCTATGGCCGGACCGGACGATCTGGCCCTGGGACAGCTGAGCCTGACCGGCACCTACACTCTGACGTCCACCACGGCCACCGCCCCCTCTCATGCCCGGCCCGGCGCCGCCCATACGGCGTTCACCGGGGCGATGCTGCAGGCGCTGACAGTTCCCGGTCCGCTCACCCTGGACGAGGTGCACCGCCACGTCGAAAAAGAGCTGGCCGGGCTCGGCCTCCCCTGTCCGCAACGGCGCTCCGTCGGTGCGGTCGGCGACCTCTCCCTGGTCCGGGGGCCTGTCAGAGACACACAGGCCGCAGCCAATCCGGACCAGACCAGGGCTGGGACCGAGCCGACGCTTTCATCGGAGCGTCCACCCGAGCCAGATGTGCCGGCGCGGAAATCGGCCTCAGGAGGGATGAGGGGCTCGACCTCATCAAGACCGTCCGCGAACAGCCCGGGGCGGTGCTCTCCAAGGCACTCGAACAAGCCCGCATGACGCCCGAGACTGCGGAGGAAGGTCGCCCTCACACCATCCGCGAAACCGTTGTCACCCAGCGCACCCGAACACCAGAACCTGCTGCGGGACGTCGCAAAGCGAATCCCGAGAAGTCCGGCAAGAAGAAGGTCCTGGTGTGGACTGGCGGGATACTCGCCTTCCTGCTCGTGGGTGGTGGCACCGTCGGCTATCTCGTTTACCAGAACTTCAATCACAGCATCACGGCTGTCTCCACCGACGGGGCCGGGACCGGCGGCTTCAGTAAGGACCGGGCCATCAACGTCCTGGTGATCGGCACCGACAAGCGCGCCGGCAAGGGAAACGAGAGCTATGGGAACGCCGGGACAAGCATCCTCTTCCACGTCTCCAAGGACCGCACGAACGCGACTGCACTGAGCGTCCCGCGCGACCTGATAACGGACATCCCCGACTGCCCAACGACCCTGGAGAACGGGAAGAAGAAAAACATCCCGGGGACCCGCGGCGGGCGCTTCGACACCAGCCTCGGGCAGTCCGAGCGCACCCCCAGTTGCACCATGCGGACCGTCACGCAGCTCACCGGCATCGAGATCGACCACTTCATGGTGGCCGACTCCAACGCGGTCAAGACGCTGACGACCGCCGTCGGGGGCGTGGACATCTGCCTCGCCAAGGACATCAACGACAAGGACTCCCACCTCAAGCTGTCCAAAGGCGAGCACACCATCCAAGGTGAGCAGGCCCTGGCCTTTCTACGTACCCGGCACTCCGTCGGATCCGGCGACGACCTGAGCCTCATCGAAATCCAGCAGCTTTTCCTGGGCTCACTGATGCGCAAGCTGAAGTCCAGCGACGCCCTGACCAGCCACACCAAGACGCAGTCGCTGGCGGAGACGGCCGCAAGGACGCTCACCGTCGACAACCGGATCGGCGACATCAACCAGCTGAGGGACCTGGGTACGGAGCTGACCTCGGTCGACCCCAGGAACATCACCTTGACCACAGTCCCGGTGCTGAGCGACCCGGATGGCACGATGCCCGTCGCCCTCGACAAGCCCAAGGCGGCGCAGGTCTTCTCGATGCTGCGCAAGGACGTCTCCTTCACCGAGACGAAGAAGAAGGAGAAGGCCGAGAACGACGCCAAACTGAAGGGCGAAATGGCCAGCTCGGCGGACGTACGGGTCAACGTCTACAACGGCAGCAACAGCGCAGGTGCCGCGACTGAGACCGTGGATTGGCTGCGGAACGAAGAAGGCGTGCTGAAGTCCTCCAACATGATGAACGCACCAGCGATGGTGGAGCAGACCCAGCTCGTCTACGCACCCAACCATGCGGACCAGGCACGCCGGCTGGCCGACCTGATGGGCCTGCCAGCCGCGGCCCTCAAGCCGACGAAGACGGACGCGGGCGCCACGGAGCCAATGGTGCTGACCCTTGGCCGCGACTTCACGGAGGCAGGCACCCCGCTTACGGCCCCGGACAGGACCTCGGCCGGCCAGCAGGTCCAGGCGGACGAGGCCGTCTGCGTGCAATAGCCGCGGCCTCCAGAAGCAGTGGGCCAGGCGGCCCACTGCGCCAGTCAGGCGACGGGGTTGGACCATGAACAGAGGTGTCGGCGGGGGGACGGACGCATGAGCCCTCTGGGAAGAGATCAAGACGCACGGCTACCGTGGCAGCTACGGAGCCGTCCGTGACTGCCTCCAACCGTTTCGCACCACCCCGATCGCGGACCGTCGCCGGGTGGATCCTGACCCATCCCTGCACCCTGCCGGAGAACGATCGACTCAAGCTGAAGTCAGTGCTCGCACGCTGCCCTGAACCGGACGCGCTCACCGGTCACGTCCGCGCGTGTCGCGGCTCGCGCTGGCCTCACCCGACCTTCTGCAGGGCGCGTTCGCGGCGCGCGGCGATGCTGGAGCCGGACTCCCTGCGCGCCATCCGGCGCAGCACGACCGGTGCCACGAGCAGGCCGAACACCGCCCAGGCGCCCAGTACGCCGACCGTCTCCAGGTGCCGCCACGACTCCCCGATCTCGACGGCCACAGCGTCGGACGGCAGCAGTGCGGAGCGCATGCCCAGGCCGAGCCAGTAGACCGGGAATACCTGGGCGATCCATTGCAGCCACTCCGGCAGCGCGGTGACGGGGTAGAAGATGCCCGAGATTGCGATCATCCCGAGGACGGGCAGCTGGATCAGCCCCTGCGAGCGTGCGCTGGTGAACACCGAGCCGAGTATGGCGCCGATCGGCAGGGTGGCCACCATGCCGAGCACCGCGACCCAGGCAAGACTCAGCCACGCGTCCACACCGAGGTCGAGCCCGTCGATGAGGAACAGCCCGGGGATCAGGAAGATCGTCAGGTCGGCCAGCAGTCCGCCGGAGACCGAGAGGACCTTGCCGATGAGGTAGCCGGTCATGCCGTGGGGGGTGGCCTTGGCGCGCAGGAGAGTGCCGTCCTCGCGTTCCGCGGTGAGCAGCTGGCTCATGCTGACCATGCCGAAGGAGGCGTTCATGCCCAGGATGCTCGGCAGTGCGAGGGTGCCGAGCAGCAGCCCTGTGCTCCCGAACTCGGCGTCACGCATGAACCACAAGGCGCCCAGCATCAGCAGCGGCCAGAGCAGGTGGCTGGACAGCTCCGCTCCGTTGGTGAACGACTGTCGCAGCTCGATCAGGCCGCGTGTCAGGCCGGCGCGTATCGCACAGGTCATCGTGGAGCCTCCGCCTCGTGCACGAGTGCCAGATACGTCTGTTCCAGCGAGGCGCGGTGGACTTCGAGTTCGTTGATCTCCTCGCCGTGCTGCTGGAAGAGCTTGCGTACGAAGTCGGTCGACTGCGGCGTCGACCGGCTGAAGCGCTGCTCGCCGTGCCGCCACCGCACGCGGTCCTCGCCGGCGATCTGCCGGGCCAGTTCGTGCGGGGAGCCGTCGGCGAGGATCCGCCCGCGGTTGAGGATCACGATGCGGTCGGCGAGCTTCTCCGCCTCGTCCAGGTCGTGGGTGGTCAGCAGGACCGTGGTGTCCAGGCGGCGCACCAGCTCGTGGAACTCGCGCCTGGCCTGAGGGTCGAAGCCGGTCGTGGGTTCGTCGAGGAACAGCACGTCGGGGCGGCCGACGATGCCGAGCGCCACGTCCATGCGGCGCCGCTGCCCGCCCGACAGGGTTCTGATCTTCTGGTCGGCTTGCGCGGTCAGGCCGACCGCGTCGACGAGTTCGTCCGGCTCCCACGGGGTGCGTGCGCAGCATGCGTAGTAGGAGGCCTGGTGGGCGAGGAGTTCGCGGACCCGCCATTTGCCGTGGTCGCGCCAGGACTGGAGCATGACGCCCACCCGGGCGCGCCACCGCTCGTCGGCGTGTGCCGGGTCGGTGCCGAGCACCTGCACACGGCCGGCCGAGCGCATGCGGAAGCCCTCGAGGATCTCGATTGTGGTGGTCTTTCCCGCGCCGTTTGGCCCTAGTAATGCCACCACCTCGCCTGGCTGTACCCGGAACGTCACGTGGTGCAGGACGTCGGCGCTCCCGTACCGCATGCGCAGCCCTTCAACGCTCAGGGCGGCCTTCGTCACAACTCGCTCCGTACCCGCTCGATGAGCTCTGCCCGGTCCACGCCCGCCAGGGTGAGGGTGCGCGGGACCGTGCCGCCCTCCGCCTGGAGGACGCCGAGCAGCAGGTGGCCGGAGCACAGGTCCTTCTTGCGGTGCACGGTGGCCATCCGCTCCATGGCGAGCTTGGACGAGGCGCCCAGCCGGGGGTGGCGCGCGGGTTCCTGGGTTGCCCGCGGCAGGTCGAAGTCGTCGAGCGACACTCCGGCTGCGGCCAGGCTGTGGGCGAACTCCCGGTGCAGGGCGTCCTTGAGCATTTCGTAGGCGAGGCCGACCGCGTGTAGCGCGCGCTGTGCGTCGGTACCGTCCTGGGCGGCCACCGCCAGCAGCAGGTGGTGTGCGTCGATGGTCGCCGAGCTGTCTTCCTTGGCCTCGGCCTCGGCCCGGTCCATGACCGACTGGAGGTACGTGTCGAACCGGCTCATCCCCGCCTCCTCAATGTGACTCCGGCGGCGATGAGCCGCTTGGCGTGCTTCTTGTAGACCGCCTGGCGCGTGATGCCGAGTGCCTCGGCGACCTGCGGCCAGCCCCAGCCGGACCGCATCGCCTGTTCGACGGCGGCGTCTTCGAGCTGATCGGCCAGGCGGCGCAGGGCGGCGACGGCCGCAAGTGCGTCCGCGGGATCCTTGCTGGACATGGAAGCAACCGTAGTTGACTAATCGGGCCGAAGCAACCAAGGTTGCTAAACTTGCTCAGGCGGTCCGCAGCCGGGACACGGCTGCGCCGCAGGTTCGGCAGGCGCGGGTGCCTCCACACCTACGCCGCAGCCCTGACCGGAACCTACGGCGCCGGCGTGGTGACCGATCGCGGCGTATGTGCGGGCCGGGGTGCGGTCGGCCGCCGTGCTGCTGGGGCGGCGTAGCCGGGTGCTGGTGGGCAGCGTGTACGCGGGGTGTGTGGTGCTGCTCGCCTGGTTCGGGGTCGTGGCCGGGCTCGGGCCGCTGTACTGGCCCGGACTGTACGTGGTCGCGGGGCAGTTGGGATGGCAGGTATGGCGGGCCGACCCTGCGGATGTCGGAGCCTGCGGGCGGGCGTTCGGCACCAATCCTCTGTGCGGACTGCTCATCCTCGTGGCCGTGCTCGCCGGGCGGGTCGGTACCCTCGGCTGAAGGACACGGATCCTGGAGGTGCTGGTGGGACTGCGGGAACGGATCGCGGCGGAACTCACGGCGACCATGCACGGCGGGGATCTCAAGCTGGAGCGGTATGCGGGGCCGCCCGGTGATCCCGGGCTGTTCGGGATCGCGCCGGGGGATCCGGTGTGGCGGGTGCACGGGCAGGCCACCGGGATGCTCACCGGCGGGTTCGCCGCGCTCATGCTCCAGTCGCTGCATCCGCTGGCCATGGCGGGGGTCGACCAGCACTCCGACTTCCGCGCCGATCCGGTCGGGCGGCTGAACGGAACCGTACGGTTCATCACCACGACCACCTTCGGCTCCTCGGCCGCCGCCCGCGAGGTGATCGACCTCGTCCGGCGGATCCACACCCAGGTGCACGGCACCGCCCCCGACGGCCGGCCGTACCGCGCGGACGACCCCGACCTGCTCACCTGGGTGCACACCGCCGAAGTACGCAGCTTCCTCGCCGGCCACCAGACCTACGCACCCCGGCCGCTCCGGCTGACCCCCGCCGAGTGCGACGCCTACTACCGCCAAGCCGCCCCCGTGGCCGAGGCGTTGGGCGCACGGAACGTACCGCGCACGTCCCTCGAAGCCGAGCGCTACCTGGCTCGCCTGCGCCCTCAACTCCACGCCACTCCGGCCGCGTTGGAGTCGGTACTGTTCCTCCGCCGCTTCGGACGCACACGACGGGAGCGGCTGGTCGTGGGCCTGCTCACGAATGCCTCGGTCGGGCTCCTCCCCGACTGGGCCCGCACCGAACTCGGCATCCACCGCCCGGCCCTCGTCCGCACCGGCTGGGACCGGCCCCTGGCGACGGCCGTCGGACGCACCCTCCAGTGGGGGCTCGGGCCCTCCCGGATCCAGGCCGCCGCGCGGGGGCGGCTGGCGGGGGCGCGGCAGGGATGACGTCGAGATCTTCTACTGGTCCCACGGGCGGCGACGAACGCAACACCGAGCACGCATCAGCCACTACAGACGACGAGGCCACAGCCCGTAAACCGACAGACCGTCACATCAAACGCGGTTGCAGTACTAGCCGGTGATCGGCGAGCTGCTGCGGACGGACCTCGACGCGCCGCGCAAGCAGCGGCATACGGTCACACGGATCTTCCACAGGATCGTCCAGGAGCACGGCGCCGATGTGTCCTACCAGATGGTCCGGCGAGGTTTCTTGACATCCCCGCCCTCCCTCTGCGCTCGCAAGTCTCCGCCCGGGCCACTCCAGCCGAGAGGAACCAGTCCACCCCCGCACGAGGACCGGGGCGGGAACGAGACATGAACCACCGCTCGCGCGCTTGGCCCACTCAAGATCCGTCCCATATCCCCAGACGCTTGAGCCTGCGTTGCCGCAGCCGCTCCGCGACGGCCGTGAGCCCGAAGACAAGGCCCATGATCACCCCAAAGAGCACACCAAACAGGAAATTGTTGGGCTCCCCCTCAGAAAACAACAACAAGCAAAAGAGCGTGAAGGGAACAGCAACGTAGAGAGCGGCGCCGATCGGATGCCGGGCCACCCACTTCTGGATCCGAGCCGGACGGCGCTGCCCACCCAGAGCCCGATCCAGAACCCAGAACGCATTGCCGAGAGTCTGCCACCAGTTCACCACGGCAGAAGGATATGGCAGCTGACCGGCCAGCCCTTCCCCGACGACTCACGGCCGACGGACGCGGCTCAGGGGCCTTGTAGCCGACGCACGGAGCGGGGGCGCAGCATGGCCAGGCCCCGCTTCCGTGGCCGCGTGCTACGTTCGCGTCATCGGACGACCGGGGGCACGTGGTGACGGAAGCAGGCAAACCGCAGCCGACGTCGGGGGCGCGGCTACGGAGGCAGCCTCAGCAGGCACGCAGCCGGGCCCGGGTCGAGGCCGTCCTCGCCGCGGCCGACCGGGTCCTGTCCCAGGAGGGGTACGAGGCGCTGACGATGCGGCGGATCGCCCAGGAGGCGGGCGCGCCGGTCGGCAGCATCTACCAGTTCTACCCGGACAAGAGCGCCGTCGTGGACGCGCTGGGCCAGCGGTACCTCAATGCCTTCAAGGCCGCCATCGACGAACTCGTCGAGCGTACCGTCGAGGGCGAACTGGCCGACCCGGTCGGCATGATGGTCGGTGTCTACGCCGAGCTCTTCCGGTCCCAGGCGGGCGGCATGGCGCTGTGGGCCGGGCGGCACCTCAGTCCCGAGCTCGCGCGGGCCGACGAGGCGAGCAACACACACATCGCCGAGGGCCTGCAGCGCATCGTGGAGCACCTGACCGGCGGGCCCGGCGGTCACCGGGCGCAACGGGCGACGCGGATGGTGGTGTGGGCCGCGAACGCCGTGCTGCACGAAGTGTTCAAGAGCGACGGCGAGCCGGACCTGGAAGCCGTGGACGAGCTCAAGCGGATGCTGAACGCCTACTGGGAAGACCTGCGCGGCCGGCTGACGGCCGCGGAAGGGTGAACCGAGGGGTTCGCAACTGCTGATTAGGGAGCGTGTGTGAGGTCGTTTTAGCTCGATCGTGTGATGGTCGGCTTGCAGCCTTGCGATGCACTGGGCCGGTCGGGGTAGCGTTGCCGTGCGATCTGGGACGCCGGGCACGGTGCCAGCGTGCGGGGCCCCTGCTCCACCAGCGAGATGGTTCAGGGCCTCCCCGTCGCCTCTGGCCGTATCCATATGGCCAGGTCGTGAGGGACTCCGCCCGCCCGGCTCGGACCACGGACACGATCCGTGTCGCCGCCCGGGATGCGAAAGCGGACGACCAGTGCGCCCAAAACCGTTCGGGGCGTGCCAGTGTGCGGAACTCACTCCCGCTCACTGCCCAGGAACGGTTCAGCAGTTCGCCGGGCCGCGGGCCCGGACTGTGGGGCCGGCCGGTACCGCCGCTGACCAGCCCGCGCCCTGAGCGTCATGACGCGGGCCATCGTCCCGGTGAGGCCCTGCCCGGCAACTCGCGCCGGCCGGGCCCAGTTACCCGAGGTCCCCCGCCGGGGGCCGGTTCTGGGGGTTCGCCGAGCCGGCCGACGAGGTCCGCCACCGCCCGGGGTCCGCCGCCGCGGGCCGTGGTCCCGGCCTCGACGCTCGCCCTGGGTGTATCGCCCTGGGAGGTCCCGGCCAAGGCTGCCACTGCCCGAGCAGTGCCCCCCCTTCCCCGCCGGCCAGATCGTGACCAGGCCCGACCCATAGAACGTGAACGGTGGTTCATGTTACGGTGCGGCCCACCTCGGACGGCGTGCCCCGGGCACGAACAGCGGCCACCCAGGCTGCCGTTGGGGCGCGAAGAGCGGCCGTCGGCAGAATTCCGGAACCGCGCGCGGGCGGCCGAACCCGGGCGATTCGCGCATCACCAATGAAGGCAGGCGCCAGTGACGACGAGCTCCACCGATGCCACCCGACTCCCCCGGCTTCCGGCGGACTTCACTTGGGGCGCCTCGACTGCCGCGTACCAGGTCGAGGGCGCGGCCGACGAGGACGGCAAGGGAGCATCCATCTGGGACACCTTCGTACGGCGCCCCGGGGCCGTGCGCGACGGCCACACCGGCGATGTTGCCTGCGACCACCTCCACAGGTTCGACGAGGATGTCACGCTGATGCGCCGGCTCGGGCTCGACGCGTACCGCTTCTCGGTCTCCTGGCCTCGCATCCTGCCGACCGGGGCGGGCAAGGTCGAGCCGCGCGGACTGGACTTCTACGACCGCCTGGTCGATGCGCTGCTCGACGCCGGGATCGAGCCCACACCCACCCTGTTCCATTGGGACCTGCCGCAGGCCCTGGAGGACGAGGGCGGATGGCTGAACCGCGAGACCGCCTATCGGTTCGCCGAGTACGCGGCCGTGGTCGCGGACCGGCTGGGCGACCGGGTCAAGCGGTGGATCACCCTGAACGAGCCCTTCGTCCACATGTCTTTCGGCTACGGCTTCGGTGTCCACGCCCCGGGCCGCGCACTGATGCTGGACGCACTGCCCGTCGCACATCACCAGCTGCTCGGCCATGGCCTCGCGACCGCGGCGCTGCGGGCCACCGTTCCAGGTGTGCAGATACTGATCGCCAACAACTGCACGCCCGTCCGGCTGCGCTCCGACGCCCAGCAGGACAAGGACGTGGCGGCGGCCTCCGCCTATGACGCCCTGCACAACCGGCTCTTCAACGACCCCCTGTTGCTGGGGAGTTATCCCGACCTGTCGGCCTACGGCATGACCGACCCGAGCTGGGGAGGAGTGGTGCGCGACGGCGATCTCGCCACCATGGCCGCACCGCTGGACGGGCTGGGCGTCAACTACTACAACCCCACCTGGGTCACCGCCCCAACCGATCCTGCCGCCGCGCTGCCCTTCGACCTGGCCGAGCCCGCGGAGCCGTACGAGCGAACCGCGTTCGACTGGCCGGTGGTTCCCGACGGGCTCACGGAACTGCTCACCGGCCTCAAGGCCCGCTACGGCGACGGCCTTCCGCCGGTGTGGATCACCGAGAACGGCTGCTCCCAGCCGGCCGGGCTGCACGACCAGGCGCGCATCCAGTACCTCGCCGGACACATCGCCGCGGTCGCCCGCGCCGTGTCCCGCGGGGTGGACGTGCGCGGCTACTTCACCTGGTCGTTGCTCGACAACTTCGAGTGGGCCGAGGGCTATCACCAGCGCTTCGGTCTGGTCGAGGTCGACTTCGCCACCCGGCGTCGCACGCCCCGGGCGAGCTTCGAGTGGTACCGCGACCTGATCGCCTCCCAGCGGTCCTGAGCGACGGAGTCGTCATGTCCCACGCCTCCGCGGCGGACGACGCCGCCGTCCTCGCCGAGCCCACCGCCCCGGTCAGGGCCGGCTGGACGGTGAGCCTCTCGCTGGCCACGCTCGCCGTCTTCATGGCGTTCATGACACCCATTCAGATCCTGCTGCCACTCCAGTTGGAGCACATCGACCCGCACGGCAAGAACGAGGCACTCTCGCTCGTCACCGGCCTCGGCGCGCTCGTCGCGGTGCTGGCCAACCCGCTCGCCGGCGCATGGTCGGACCGCACCACGAGCCGGTTCGGCCGCCGCCGG
The DNA here is from genome assembly GCF_043080425.1 of Streptomyces sp. NPDC015032. Classification (NCBI taxonomy): domain Bacteria; kingdom Bacillati; phylum Actinomycetota; class Actinomycetes; order Kitasatosporales; family Streptomycetaceae; genus Streptomyces; species Streptomyces sp. NPDC015032. The sequence continues at coordinate 19,986 of NZ_JBIBVN010000038.1, forward strand.
CCCTGGATTCTCGGCGGCGCCCTCGCCGGGGCAGCGGGGTTGTCGGTCACCGCCACCCAGCACACCGTGGCCGGGGTCGCCGTCGGCTGGTGCCTCGCGCAGGCAGGCCTGAACGCGATGCTGGCCGGGGTCACCACCCCGATCGCCGACCGTGTACCGCTCACCCAACGCGCTCAGGTCTCCGGCTGGACCGGCCTCATGCAGTCCTTCGGCCTCGTCCTCGGCGCGCTGATCACCACGCTGCTGATCACCGGAGTCCGCTCCGGCTACGGCACCCTCGCCGTGCTCACCGTCGCACTCGCCCTCCCCTTCGTGCTGCGCCACTCCGAGCCGCCCCTGCCCCGGGCACTGCGCCCCGCCTTCGACGCCCGCGCCTTCGCCCGCTCGCTCTGGGTGAGTCCCCGGCAGCACCCCGACTTCGGCTGGGCCTGGCTCACCCGGTTCCTGATCAACCTCGGCAACGCCCTCGGCACCCTCTACCTGTTCTACTTCCTCGCCGACGCCGTCCACTACGGCGACCCCGGCACCGGCGTACTGATCCTCACGGTGATCTACACCCTCTGCGCCGCACTCACGGCCATCCCCGCAGGTGTCCTGTCCGACCGCGTCGGACGCCGCAAGGTCTTCGTCGTCCTCTGTTCACTGGTCATGGCCGCAGCGGCAGTACTGCTCGCCCTGCTCCACACCTGGCCGTCCGCCCTCGCCGCCGCGGCCGTCCTCGGCGCGGGGTACGGCATCTACCTCGCCGTCGACCAGGCCCTGGTCACCCAAGTCCTGCCCGAGGCCGCCGACCGCGCCAAAGACCTCGGCGTCATCAACATCGCCAACTCCGGCCCGCAGGTCCTCGCCCCCGCCCTCGCCTCGCCGATCATCACCCACCTCGGCGGCTACACCGGCCTCTACACCACCGCGGCCCTGGTCATCCTCATCGGCGGCCTCCTCGTCAACCGCATCCGCAGCGTGGCCTGACGTCAGCCAAACCGGCGGGCCTGACCGTGCGGGCCACTCGACACCCGATCAACCCTCACCTGACCGCAGCCGAGCAGGAGTTCACCAAAGCTGAGCAATCCTCATGTTTCTCGGCCCGGACCGTTGACTCCGCCGACAGTGGTCGCGATTCTGAAAACTCGTCAGTAACTTGAGTGCACATGTCAATCAAAGTGAGTGATGACCATGGTTCAATCTCCGCGCCGCAGACTCAGCTCCCTCACGGTGGTGTCACTGCTCCTCGCCGTGATGGCCCTGGTACTCGGCCCGATGCCCAGCTCCGCGGCGGAGCCCGACCCCGGCTGGTGGACCCCGACCGCGCGGCCTGCGCCCGACGCGCAGATCGACGTCACGGGCGAGCCCTTCAAGGGCACCGACGCCCAGGGCCGCGTAAGAGGCTTCGTCGACGCCCACGACCACATCATGGCCAACGAGGGCTTCGGCGGCCGGCTGATCTGCGGCAAGCCGTTCTCGGAGCAGGGCGTCGCCGATGCGCTCAAGGACTGCCCCGAGCACTACCCCGACGGCTCGCTCGCCATCTTCGACTTCATCACCAAGGGCGGCGACGGCAAGCACGACCCCAATGGGTGGCCCACCTTCAAGGACTGGCCCGCCCACGACTCGCTGACCCACCAGCAGAACTACTACGCCGGAATCGAGCGGGCATGGCGCGGCGGCCAGCGGGTGCTGGTCAACGACCTGGTCACCAACGGCGTGATCTGCTCGGTCTACTTCTTCAAGGACCGCAGCTGCGACGAGATGACCGCCATCCGTCTTGAGGCGAAGAAGTCGTACGACATGCAGGCCTTCATCGACAAGATGTACGGCGGCCCGGGCAAGGGCTGGTTCCGGATCGTCACCAGCAGCGCGCAGGCCCGCGAGGTCATCGAGCAGGGCAAGCTGGCCGTCGTCCTGGGGGTCGAGACTTCCGAGCCGTTCGGCTGCAAGCAGATCCTGGACATCGCGCAGTGCAGCAAGGAGGACATCGACCGCGGCCTGGACGAGCTGCACGAACTGGGCGTGAGCAGCATGTTCCTGTGCCACAAGTTCGACAACGCCCTGTGCGGGGTGCGCTACGACTCCGGCGCCCTCGGCACGGCGATCAACGTGGGCCAGTTCCTGTCGACCGGCACCTTCTGGAAGACGGAGACCTGCCGCGGCCCGCAGCACGACAACCCCATCGGCAACGCGGTGGCGGCGGAGGCGGAGAAGCAACTGCCGGAGGGGGTGGCCGTCCCCTCGTACGCCTCGGGCGCGCAGTGCAACACCCGCGGGCTGACCAGCCTGGGTGAGTATGCGGTGCGCGGGCTGATGAAGCGCCACATGATGCTGGAGGTCGACCACATGAGCGTCAAGGCCGCGGATCAGGCCTTCGACGTCCTCGAGTCCGAGTCGTACCCGGGCGTCATCTCCTCGCACAGCTGGATGGACCTGGGGTGGACCGAGCGGCTCTACAAGCTCGGCGGGTTCGCCACCCAGTACATGAGCGGCTCCGCGGCGTTCAGCGCGGAGGCCGGGCGCACGGACGCGCTGCGCGAGAAGTACCAGGTCGGCTACGGCTACGGCACCGACATGAACGGCGTCGGCGGCTGGCCGGGCCCCCGGGGCGGGGACACGCCCAACCCGGTGAAGTACCCCTTCCGCAGCACGGACGGCGGGTCGGTGATCGACAAGCAGACCACCGGCGAGCGCACGTGGGACCTCAACACCGATGGTGCGGCGCACTACGGCATGGTCCCGGACTGGATCGAGGACATCCGGATCGTCGGCGGCCAGGAGGTCGTGGACGACCTCTTCACGGGTGCCGAGTCCTACCTCCGCACCTGGGGGAACTCCGAGAAGCACAAGTCCGGGGTGAATCTGGCCTCGGGTGCGGCCGCCTCGGCGTCCACGTCGGAGTGGTGGAACCCGTTCGTCAGCTTCGCTCCCGGCAAGGCCGTGGACGGAGACAAGGACACCCGCTGGGCCAGCGAGTGGAAGGACGACCAGTGGCTGCAGATCGACCTCGGATCCGCGAAGCCGGTCAAGCGCGTCACCCTCGACTGGGAGGCGGCATACGCGAAGTCGTACCGCATCGACCTGTCGCAGGACGGCACGAACTGGCAGACGGCATGGTCGACGACCGCTGGTGACGGCGGCCTGGACACGGCGTGGTTCGCCCGGACTCCGGCGCGCCACGTACGAATCCACGGCCTGGAGCGCGGCACCAAGTGGGGCTGCTCACTCCGAGAGGTCGGCGTCTACAGCGACTGACGGCACCGGCGGCGGTGTCCCGGGCCGGGACCGGCCGGATCAACTCTCCCGATCCGGCCGGCCTGACGTCCCGGCACACCACGAAGAGCGCAGGCGCCCTGCCGATGCCGGCGCCTCGGCGAGTGCGGGAAGGATGCGGAACGGGTCACCAGGACTGGCCCGTTGCGGGAGCAGATGGCCTCGTACGGGTGGCCGTCCCCTGGTGGGCGGTGGCCGTCGTCGCGGTCAGACCGAGGTGGAGGCCTTGGGCTGCAGTACCTCGATGATGTTCTCCGCGCGCCAGCGGCGCAGGAGATCGTGGAAGGCGACGGCGCCGTGCGGGTACGCGAGGGGGCCGTTCGGGCGGCCGCGGCCCTCCCGGTTGTAGTAGCCGGGGGTGCACTCGGCGTGGAACCACTCGTGGTCGGGGGTTCCCTGGGCGCAGACGCCGGTCCAGGCGTCCTCGGCCTCGCGGGTGGGCTCCACGACGGCGCCGTGTTCTTCCGCGGCGGCGACCAGGGCGGCGGCGTGCACTGCCTGCTCGTCCAGGATGTGCGTGAAGTTCACGCTGCTGGCGTTCTGCAGCGAGCCCATCTGGATCAGGTTCGGGAACCCGTTGCTGGTGAAACCGTGCAGGGTGCGTGGGCCGCGCTGCGTCCGTACGTCGAGGAGCCGGACCCCGTCGCGGCCGGTCACGGGCAGCTTCCCGGAGGTGATGCCGCAGGCGCCGACGGAGAACCCGGTGGCGAACACCAGGCAGTCGAGTTCGTACTCCACACCGCCCACGACGACGCCGCGCGGGGTCATGCGCTCGATGCCGTGGCTGTCGGCGGTGTCCACGAGCGTGACGTCGTCCCGGTTGAACGTGGGCAGATACCGGTCGGAGAACGTGGGGCGCTTGCACGCGTACCGGTACCAGGGCTGGAGGGCCGCGGCCGTGGAGGGATCGGTGACCTCGGCGGCCACGCGGTCCCGGATAGCGTTCATCGCGGTGTGGTCGGCGGCCTCGTAGGCGGCCTCGAAGTCCGGCTCCCCGTCGCGGCGGAAGCTCGGCAGGAGCTTCTCGAGCAGGGCTGCCGACTCCGTCCAGCGGTCGGCGACCAGGTCCTGCTCGGTGTGCTCCCCGGAGACGATCCGCAGGAAGTTCTCCCGGCGCTCGGCCGCCCAGCCCCCACGGGCCGCCCCGACCTCCTGCGGTGTCATCTGCCGCTGTCCGCGCATGTCCACGGAGGAAGGGGTGCGCTGGAAGACGTACAGGTGTCCGGCATCCTCGGCCAGCACGGGGATGACCTGCACGCCGGTGGCGCCGGTGCCGACGACGCCGACCCGCTTGCCGGCCAGGCCCGTCATCCCGCCCTCGGGGCCGCCGCCGGTGTAGCCGTAGTCCCAGCGGGAGGTGTGGAACGTGTGGCCCCGGTAGTCCTCGATGCCAGGGATGCCGGGCAGTTTGGGCTCGGTGAGGGTGCCGGTGGCGGTGATGACGTAGGTGGCGCGGAAACCGTCGCCTTGGTTGGTGGCAACCATCCACTGCTGTGCGGTCTCGTCCCAGGTCAGGGAGGTGGCGGCGGTGGAGAAGAGAGCGTCCTCGTACAGGTCGAACTGCTCGGCGATGCGCACCGCGTGCCTGCGGATCTCCTCGCCCGGGGCGTACTTCCACTCGGGTATGTGGCCGGTCTCGTCGAGCATCGGCAGGTAGACGTGCGACTCGATGTCGCAGTGGATTCCCGGGTAGCGGTTCCAGTACCAGGTGCCGCCGAAGTCACCGCCCTTCTCGATGACCCGCACCCTTGCCACACCCTGTCGGCGCAGGCGCGCGCCTGCCAGGATCCCGCCGAACCCGCCGCCGATGACCGCGACGTCCACGGCGTCGTGCAGCGTTTCGCGCTCCGGCACCGCGCCGACGTACGGGTCGGCGGCGAAGTAGCCGAACTCCGCGGATGTCGACCGGTATTGGCCCGGTCCCTCGGGGCGCACGCGGCGCTCCCGCTCGATGCGGTAGCGCTCGCGCAGGCCGGCGGTCTGCTGCGGGGTGGGCGGGGTGTCGCACTGCGGCAGGGTCATGGGGGGATTCCTCTCTCGGGGGAGGTGCGCTGGCCGGCCGCGTGCGGGGGCAGTGTCCTCGCGGCATCCCGCGCGGTCACCGGTACCGTAACCCAAGAACCGGACAGCACTGTCCGGTTGGGGTGGGTCCCGGCGCACGCGGCCCTGCCCGAGCGCCACGGCACGAAAGGCCCACGATGTCGAACCTCGTCCCCGCCTCCCCGCTGCGCGACTGGCCGGCGGATTCTGCCGCCGGGCAGGTCCTGCACGGTCTGCCGGCTTCGGAAGGACAGAGCGAACAGGCCCTCGCCCCGGCTCTCGGTCTGCCGCTGGAGCGGCTGGTGAGGATGTCCGGCGGAAAGCTCCCGCCAAAGCTCGCGGACGCGCCCGTCACAGCCGCTGGGACCGGCCGGGTGGAGGAGCGGCTGCCCACCGCTCCTTTCGCAGGCACCGTGTCGGCCGTGGAGCCCGGCCCCGGCGTCGGGACCGGCACCCCCGAGCCGTGGACCGAGCAGGTCACGGCCGGTCGCTTCGGCTGCCAGACCGTCGTCGTCACCGGCGCCGCCGCCGGTATCGGCAGGGCCGTCGCCGCACGCATCGTGCGCGAGGGGGGCCGCGTCGTCGCGGTCGACGTGTCCGCCGACGGACTCGAGGCACTGGCCGCCGACCTGGGCAAGGCGGTCGTGCCCGTCGCCGCCGACATCACCGCGCCCGCGTCCGCAGCCGCCGTCCTGGCCGCCGCGGACGGCCGTGTGGACGCCCTGGCAAACGTCGCGGGGGTGATGGACGACGACGCCGCCGTGCACGAGGTCGACGACACGATCTGGGAGCGCGTCCTGCGGATCAATGTCGACGGCCCCATGCGTCTGATGCGCGCGGTCGTGCCCGGCATGCTCGCCGCGGGCGGCGGCCGGATCGTCAACGTCGTCTCCGAGGCCGCCCTGCGCGGCTCGGCGGCCGGCGCCGCCTACACGACCTCCAAGCACGCCCTGGTGGGCCTGACAAAGTCGTCGGCCTACCAGTACGCGGGCACGGGCGTTCAGGTCAACGCCGTCGCCCCGGGCGCCGTGGCCACCGGCATCCACGTGCCGGCCGGCGCCCCGTACGGCTCGGTCCGCACCGCGAAGATGCGGGTGGCGATCCCCGGCCTGGCCACGGCCGAGGAGCTGGCCGCCTCGATCACGTTCCTGCTCAGCAAGGACGCGGTGAACATCAACGGCGCGATCCTGCCCTCTGACGGCGGCTGGTCGGCCGCCTGATCGCTGCCCGGCCGGGCCCCTCCCACGGCCCGCCCTCTCGGTGAGGGGGCCGCCCCTTCGCGCCCGGCGCCACAGCCGGGGCACTTCTCCTGCACGACACGGCGTCCGGACGTGCCGGACGCGACAGGAAGGAGCCACACCACCCCATGACCACGCACCGCACACTCCGCGCCCTGGCGGGTCTGGCAGCCATCGGACTCCTGGCACTGACCGGATGCGGCACTAAGACCGGCGCCGCCCCGGCCTCGGACTCCTCGCCGTCCAAAGAGGGCCGAGGCATCCGGGCCACCCGGGTCGCGCACGTGACCGACGTGCACGAGGCCACCGGCATGACACTGCTGGAGGGCCCGGTCCTGATGGAGAACGGCGACCTGTACGTCGTGGACGTCACCGCGCCCCCGGGCGAACCCAAGGTCATCTCCGTCGACGTGGCCACCGGTGAGCACCAGGGCGTCTACACCGACAAGACAGGTGCCTACACTTCCGCTCAGATCAGCCCGTACGACGGGCGCCTGTACCTCACCGACTTCGCCACCGGTTCCGTCGTCAGCATCGAGCGGGACGGCTCGGACCCGCGCACGTTCTTCTCCGGCGAGGTCGACGGCTCGCGGATGACCCCGGACGACATCGCCTTCGACGACGAGGGCAACCTGTACGTGAGCGACTCGCACGGCACCAAGCCCGGCGACACCGGGGGGCGCATCGTGCGCATCGAACGCGACGGCACGGGGACGATCGTCCTGACCGGCGGGCTCGCCCACCCCAACGGGGTCATGTTCGACCCCGAGGCGCGCGGCCTGTGGATCAGCGAACTCACCGAGGACACCGTCTCCTACCTGTCGCTCGACGCCGACAAGACCGCTGTGACCTCGCAGCACAAGGCCATCCGTGTCGACGGCGGCCTGGCCCAGACCGACTCCATCGCCGTGGACGCCGCCGGCAACCTCTACCAGGCGCTGCACGGCCGGCCGGCCATGGCCGTCTACAGCAAGTACGGGGAGCGCCTCGCCACTGTCGAGGTCCCCGCCAAGGACGCCGGGGGTCTGCGGTCGGCGACCAACGTCGCCATCGCCCCGGGAGGCCGGGCGGCCTACATGACCGTCAGCGGCCCCGACGGCGGGTACATCTACAGGTTCACCGCGCTCGCCGAGGGGATCCGCCAGTCCAACGGCGGCTGACGGTCACTCGTCGACGGCCGCCTCGAAGGGCCGCAACGGTCCCACCTCGACGCCGAGCAGCCGCCAGGCACGCAGGGCCAGGCGCTCTCGTTCCGCCGGGGTGGGGCCGGCGACGGCTCCGGAGACCATGGCCACTGCAAGCATGACGTCGTCGGGCGACAGGCGATGGCCTGCGGGCAGGCACCCGCTCAGGGCGGTGCGGACGCGCTCGGACAGGGTGCGGGCCTGCTCACCGCGAACCCGCAGGAGGTCGACGAACGCCGTCGAGCGGCTCAGGTGCCAGGTGATCACGCCCAGGACGCTCTCCGGGCTCGCGCCGGGCTCGGCAGCGGCCCGCTCGATCTGCCGGACGTTCTCGTCCAGGACGGCGGAGGCCAGAGCGACCCGGTCGGTGAAGTGCCGGTACAGGCTGCCCTGCCCCACCCCGGCACGGCGGGCGACGACGGACAGAGGTGCGTTCAGGCCCTGTTCGGCGAAGACCTCGCGGGCGGCGGCGATAAGGGCGGTCCGGTTGCGGGCCGCGACCCGGCGCCCCTGGTTGGCCGGGCGGCCCTGGCCGGGCGGCCCTCCTTGCGCGGCCGAGCTCCGGGCGGCGGGCCGCGGGTCCTGGGACTCGGCGGGTTTCGTCACCTGGGAAGCGTAGTACGACCACGCAAGGGCAGGTCGGGTTCGTCCGTGACTCCGGCCCGGGCCAGGTCCAGCATCTCGTGCGCCACGAGGACGGCTTCGGACTTGTCGATGTCCGCCGCCGCCCGGTGGGCCGGCAGAAGCGTGTTCCCTGGCCATCGCGGCAGCCCGTATCCAAGCGGGGCATGCAGGCCTCGCCCGCGCCACCACCAACGGCGAACTGCCGTGCCGGGTGAAGAACCCGAACGGGCCCGCCCTCGCCTCCCGGCTGCGCAATCTGCGGCCGCCCAGCCCGCGCTTTCCCCCGCCGAACCGTTCACGGACGCTCGTGGTACTGGCGCGGCCAGTCCCAAAGTCAGCCCTCGGCCCGCTGGGTGACCGGTGCGTCGGTGCGGTCGCCGGGGAACTCGTACCAGCGGCGCTGCAGGCAGACGAACTGCACGTCGGCCTGTACCAGCTGCATGAACCCGGAGATGATCTCGGCGAGCCGCTCCTGGGCTTCGGGTCGGGCGAGCCGGCCGTCCTCGGTGAAGCCCTCGTGCGCGCGGGGCAGGCTGAACATGTCGGGGTAGACCCGTGTCCCCAGGTGCTCCAAGGGGACCCGCAGCGCCCACAGGCCGCGGTTGCCACCGATCAGCGACGGAGAGGCCGACAGCAGCAGCGCGTGCCTGGTCTTGAACGGCTGCGGCCGTACCCGTGACACCCAGTCGATGGCGTTCTTCAGCAGCCCCGGGACGGAGCCGTTGTACTCGGGAGACGAGATCACGAACGCATCGCAGCGCTCGATCCGCTCACACAGGGCCAGAGCACCCGCGGGCAGCCCCTCGGCGGCCTCCACATCCCCGTCGTACAGCGGCATGTCAAAATCCCGCATGCCGGCCATGTCGACCTCAGCACCGGCTTCGGCGACCAGGCCCGACGCCAGCGAGGCCAACTGCGCATTGGTGGACCCGGCACGCCGGGCCGCACCGAATACAAGGACCCGAACGGGAGCCGGGCCAACGTCCGTGGTCATCCTGTGGTCCCTTCCAGCAGGCGGAACGCCCTCAGCAGGCAGTTTTTCCCGGCCCCGGCCTGCCGCACGCGACGACACGCTTGCGGCCGGCGGACGGCTTTCCCCGAACAGGCCGGACGGAGCAAGAACAAAGCAGGTTGCCGTGTTCGATGCTCCGGACGCCGGCCCGCAGCGCGCGGTTGACGGCACGCGCCGTGCAGGCGTGCCCCGCGACGTACCGGTTCGCGGCCTCTGCCTCCTCCACCGTGGCGCGGATCTCATCCACCGACAGCTGGGTGGAGTCGATCCGGGCCACCGCGACATGGGGCAGCCCGGTCCGGCACCTCGCGGGGGCGCCGGAACTTCCGCTGCTGCATCGCGCGCTCAGGCCGACGGCGGGGCCAGGGCGACTGGGAGACGTAGGAACGCGGTCAGCGGACCGGACTGGGAGACACGGATGACAACGGGTGCGGGGGTCGTACCGGCCGCCGTGTGACATCTGGTCGTCCGCCGGCACGACGTTGGTCTCTGGTCCCGGTGCAGTGACGTGCCCGGCCCGGACGTCGATACGCCCGGGGGTACCTGGGCTAGGGTGTCGGGGCCGAGGGATTGGAGGAATGGCGATGCATCGCAAGCGGCACGGTGCCATAGGCGCCGCCCTCGCGCTGCTGACCCTGCTGGCCGCACTGTTCTGCGCCACGGCCGCCTCCCCGCCCGCGTTCCAGGCAGCGCCCTCCTCGACGGCGGCAGACCCGCACGTGGCGCCGCGTCACGAGACGCTGGACGGCGCCAGTCACGACGCGTCCTTCTCCGCAGGAAAGGCGTCGTGCCTGAAGAAGGTTCAGCCGGAGCAACAGCACCTGCGGACCGGTGCGCTGCTCGATCGTGCTCTGCCGGCGCAGGCCGATGAGATGACATCTCCGGTGCCGGCATCCGGGCACACGGGTGTCCGGTACTTCGAGCCGAACCCGTCTCCTCCCGACCTCACCGAACTCTCCGTACGGCGGGTGTAGGCCCGCGCGCCGTTTCCGCGCGTCCCTGTCACCTCCCCCGACCGGAAGAGTCATTCGTTGTCTGTCTCCCGCTCCCCCCGTGCGGCGTGGGCCGCCCTGCGCTGCTGGCCCCGAAGCCGATGGGCCGCTTTGGCGGCGGCCACGCCATTGGCGGCCCTCGTCCTGGGTGTGCCCACCGCCCTCATCCCGACCCCGCTGTTTTCCCGCTCCGTGCCGCCGGAGTGGTGGAACTACCCGGTGCTCGTCCTCACCAGCGTGCTGTCGGCCGTGGTGCTCGCCACCTATGTGCGAACCCGGCCCGTCTCGCGCCATGACGACGCGACCGGGCGTTCGCTCGGGTCGGCCGGTGCGGTGCTGTCCTTCCTCGCCGTCGGCTGCCCTGTCTGCAACAAGGCGGTCCTGCTCCTGCTGGGAACCTCGGGCGCGCTGAGTTACTGGGCACCCCTGCAGCCCGCGATCGCGGTGCTCTCCCTCGTCCTGCTGGTCGAAGCCGCCCTACGGCGCCTGGCCGCCGAGACAGCCTGCCCCGTGAGGCCCGCTGCCTGACCACTGCCCTCGACGGCTCGGCAGTGCCGGTGGCCACCGAGTCCCTCTGCCGGGTCGACTCCGCAGCCGCCCGCTTGCACAACCGGCGGTCTGCATCAAAGAGGCTGGTCATCCCGTGGTCAGTCGAACGTGGCGCTGTCCGTGCTTCGGTTGGCAAACGGTTGCCACGGTCATGACCGATGATTCTCATTGTTCCCGGCGGTCTCAATGTTCCAAGAGCGAAGCGAAGAATGAGAGGGATGGGAATGTTTGTCCTGATTCCCGGGGCCGGGGGTGCGGCCTGGTACTGGCATCGTGTGGTGCCCGAGTTGCACGCCAGGGGGCACAAGGCGGTCGCTGTTGAACTGCCCGGCGCCGACGAATCCGCGGGGCTGCCCGAGTACACCGACGCGGTGGTTGCTGCGATCGGCGACCACGACGACGTTGTGCTGGTGGCCCAGTCGATGGGTGGCTTCACCGCCCCGATGGTCTGCGCTCACGTGCAAGTAGATCTGTTGGTGCTGGTCAACGCGATGATCCCGCTGCCGGGCGAGACGCCCGGACAGTGGTGGGACAACACCGGATCGCCGGCGGCCCGCGTCGCAGCAGCCGAAGCAGGCGGGTACAGCCCGGAGTTCGACCTGTCCACCTACTTCCTGCACGACGTGCCCGCCGAGGTCGCCGCCGCCGGCGCGGCGCACGACCGGCCCGAGGCCGACGCCGCGTTCAGCCAGCCTTGCGGCATCGAACGGTGGCCAAACGTGGCCACTCGCGTGCTTGCCGCAGCCGAGGACCGGTTCTTCCCCGCGGAGTTCCAGCGCCGAGTGGCCCGCGACCGCCTCGGGATCAATGCCGACGAGGTCCCCGGCGGTCACCTGGTTGCGCTGTCGCGCCCGGTCGACCTGGCCGACCGACTGATCGAGTATCTGCGCTGACGGGCGGCGGACCTTCCCCGTCCGACGACACCACAGCGCCGTCATTTCCCACGCTGCGACCCGTCCCCGAAAACACCTGCCGCCGCTGACGCAGGCGGCCGCGCGCACGGACAAGGGCCCGGCGCGACTGTCCGGAGGCAAAGCGGCGGCGGGGCCGTGGCCGGGGCGGGCCGTGGTCGGGGACCGTGAGCGACGGCGCGGTCCCGGATGCGGTCCCGGATGCGGTCCTGGAGCTTGGCGGCCGTCTTGGCGGCGGCCTCGAACGCCCGGCGGGTCTGCTCCACCGCGGCGACACCGGTCGCCTGCTCCGGGCCGCGGCTCGCCTTCCGGTCCGTACGGGGCGGCCGCGGGCGGGACCTCGGGGCGGCGGGCACGACGACGGTGTGCGGCCGGATCCGGGAGCCCAGGCGATCCGAGCGCCGCACCGCATGGACCCGGGCCCGCGGCGCGCCGGCGGCAGGACGGGCCCATGCGGGCGCGGGCCGGCGGACGCGCCACGGCCTGGTCCTCCGTGTCACGCGGGTACAGCGGCCGTCGGCGACGGCCTGCATGATCTGTTCGTCCGGGCCGGGCACGGTGGGGGCGGCCCCGCAGGACGTGGGCGAGGCGGCGACGGGCTTCGGCGAGCAGGTGCCGACGCTTGCACGCGCCGCATATCACGTACCGCTGCCTGATGCAGCACTGGCTAGGATGAGGACATGTCAAACCCACCGGCGCGCCCGCGCATCCTGAAAGGTGCCGGGGGCCGGATGCTGGCCGCGGTCAAGCTCGACCGCGGTAGCGCCCTGCCGTTGCACCTGCAGCTGTATCGGCATCTGCGGGGACTCATCCTCGACGGCACCCTGCCGCCGGAAACCCGATTGCCCTCGACGCGAACGCTCGTCGCCGAGCTCGGCGTCTCGCGGCTGACCGTGGTCACCGCGTTCGAGCAGCTCACGGCCGAGGGGTTCCTGCGTGCGCGCCAGGGGGACGGCACGTATGTGGACGCACTCTGGACGGCCGCGATGGCACCGGCGCCTGTTGCGCGCCCGCAGCTGTCCGAGCGCGGCGCAGCGATGTCGGCACGCGGTGCCAGCCTGTTCAGCGAGGCGCCGCACTGGTGGGATCCGAAAGACACCGAGTCGTTCGTCCCCAGCCAGGTAGCGGCATCCGCGTTCCCTGCCGGGGTGTGGCGGCGGCTGCTGGCGCGGCACGCAGCGCGCACCGACGCAGCCGCCATCGGGTACGGCGACCCGCGCGGGTACGAGCCACTGCGCCAGGCGATCGCCGACTACCTCAATGACGTGCGGGGCCTCGGCTGCGGCGCCGAGCAGATCGTGGTGACCTCCGGGGCACAGCAGGCCTTCAATGTCCTGGCGGTGCTGCTGCTCGACCCTGCCGACACGGTGCTCGTCGAAGACCCCGGCCACATCTCCGGAAGGCTCGCGTTCCAATCGCAGGGATGCCGTGTCCAGGGCGTTCCAGTCGACGACGCGGGCGCGGTGGCGGCAGGGGGCGACCCGTCTGCACGCCTCGCCTACCTCACGCCGTCCCGGCAGCATCCCCTGGGCACGGTCATGAGTCCGGCGCGGCGCGGGGAGTGGATCGCGTGGGCGCAGGCGCACGGGCGTTGGATCGTCGAGGACGACTGCGACAGTGAGCTTCGCTATCACGGCACGCTGCTGCCCCCGTTGTTCGGACTCGACCAGGCGCGGCACGTCATCTACGTCGGCACGTTCAGCAAGGTGCTGGCGCCGTCGCTGCGACTGGGCTACGCCGTGCTGCCCCACGACCTCGTCGAGCCGTTCACGTCGGCCTGCTCGGTGATCGGCCGCACCCCCGCGACCGTGATGCAGGCGGCGCTCGCCGACTTCCTCGCCGAAGGGCACCTGCATACCCACCTGCGGCGCACGCGCCGGCTGTATGCCGCCCGCCAGGACGCCCTGCTCGAACAGCTCGACGCGCAGCTTGCGCGCCGGCTGACGGCGGGGCCGGTCGCCGCCGGGCTCCACGTGATGGGGTGGCTTGGTGAATCCGTCAACGACATCGACTGCGCGCGCGGTCTTGCCCGGCAGGGCGTCTTCACGTATCCCCTGGGGGAGTATCGCGTGCAGCGCCGGCTGCCGCCTGCGCTGCTGATCGGGTTCGCGGGCACCGCAGCCGAGCACATGGCGCGTGCCGTGGCGCGGATGGCAGGGGCGTTCGAGCGGCTCGAATCCGGCGGAGCTGCCGAGGTGTAGCCCGAGAGGCGGGCCCGCCGAATTGGTCCGCAGAACTGGGCTGCCAATGGCTCTAACGCACCATCCATTGCGTTGTTAGGAAGAAGAGGTGGCGGCGACGCACAGTCGCGACCCGCTTTCCAAGGAGACAACGATGCCCCACCTCGATGCGCAGTTCCGAGCACTCCTGAGTCCGAATCTCACCGCAGCCGAGATCGAGCAGGTCCCCGGCCTGACGGCCGAGCGTGCGCGGGTGCTGATCGACCGGATCGACCGGGTCCGGCTCTTCGGTCACTCCTACGCCCTGCTCACCAACCTCACCTTCGGCACCTACGGCCCCGACGACGTCCTCGACTTCGCCCGGGAGCACGGTCTGGCCGGCGTCTGCGTCCATGTCCTGGACGGCGAGGAGCGCAGCCTGAGCCGAATGAACGACGACCGGCTTCGGGCCTTCGCCGCCCGTGCCCGCGGCTACGGCATGGCCTTGCACATCGAGATCAGCACGACCGAGCGTGAGCCCGTGGACGAGGCCGTCCGGATCGCCGGCGTCCTCGGCGTCGAGCACATTCGCGTCTACTCCCGTTACGAAGGGCAGCTGTCGCAGGTGCTGTCGCGTATCGAGGACGATCTGCGCCGCCTCGGCGACCTCGCCGACATCCACGGCCTGCACTTCTCGTTCGAGCAGCACGAAGAACTGCGCTCCGGCGAGATCGCTCAGCTGCTGCGCACCGTCGGGCACCCCCGTCTGCACGTCATGTTCGACTTCGGCAACATGATCAACGCGTGTGAACAGCCGATGGATGCCCTGGCCCAGCTGGCGCCGCATGTCCTGCAAGCGCACCTGAAGGGCGTGCACGTCCTTCCCGAGGGCGACGGGTTCGGCCACCGCGGCGTGCTGCAGGGCAGCCCGGAGGACGATCTGCCGGGGGCGCGGATGTTGTTCGACCTGCTCATGCTCGGCGACGACGAGCCGCAGGTGATCACCTTCGCGCTCGAGCAGGAGAACCTGTACTACGCGCCCGCCTTCCGCCATCACAGCGAGGGCGACGATCCCTTCATCCCCTACCGGGAGCTGAGCACCACGGGCCTTCCCGAAGGATGGGCGCTGCGCGACCTGCTCGCCGACGAGCCCGGCTGGGCTGTCGACCAGGTCGTCCATGTGCGCGGGCTGCTCGCCCGGATGCGCGAACTCGCTGCGGCTCGCCTGGCCGCCGCCGGCGCCCCGGCAGGTGCGCAATGACGGACATCATGATGAAGGCCGCGCCGGCCAAGACCGGGTTCGACAGGGCCAAAGGGACGCGTTTCGCGGTCCTCGTGATGGCGGGCGGCACCATCTACAAGCTCGCCAACATCAAGGACGTCTTCTACGTCCCGATGCAGCAGCAGATGGGGCTGAGCAACACCGAGATCGGTGCGCTACTGAGCGTGAACTCGCTCGTCGCGACAGCGCTGTTCGTGGTCGGAGGGTACCTGGCCGACCGGTTCTCGACCCGCATCCTGATTCCGCTCGGGCTGATCGGGGCGGGCGGGCTCGGGCTCTATATGAGCACGTTCCCCGGGTACGGGCAGCTGGTGCCGATCTTCGCGGTGCTGGCCGTCTGCTCCGACTGCCTGATCTGGCCGGCGCTGCTCAAGAGTGTCCGGCGCCTGGGCGGGCCGGAAGAACAGGGGCGGCTGTTCGGCTTCTTCGAGGGCGGTCGCGGCGTCGTCGACACGCTGGTCGCCTTCTCGGCGCTCGGTGTGTTCGCCCTGCTCGGCTCGGGCGCCGCCGGTTTCCGTGCCGCGATCTCCTTCTACGCGCTGATTGACATCGCCGTCGGCGTGCTCCTGTTCTTCCTGCTGCGTGGCCAGGGCCCCGAGTCCGCCGTGGATGCGCCGAAGAAGAAGCGTGTCGGTCTGAGCGAGATCCTGCATGCCGCCCGGCTGCCGCAGCTGTGGTGGGTCAGTGCAACTGTGTTCATGGTGTACGTCGTGTACTGCGGTCTGACGTACTTCATCCCCTATCTCACGTATGTGTACGGGCTGCCGGCCGCCCTCGCCGGCGCCTACGGCATCATCAACCAGTACGGTCTCAAGATCCTCGGCGGCCCGCTCGGCGGGGTACTCGTCGACAAGGTTTTCAAGGGGGCCAGCAGGTACCTCCGTCTCGGGTTCGTGTGCCTGATCCCCATCACAGTGATCATCCTGCTGCTGCCGGCCGGTGGGCAGAACCAGGTCCCCGCGATGGCCGCCTGCCTGTTGTTCTCACTGATCATCTTCACGATGCGCGGTGTGTTCTGGGCGCCCATGGACGAGGTCGGCATCCCCAACCAGGTCAGCGGCACCGCGTTCGGCATCGCCTGCCTCGTCGGTTACGCCCCCGGAATGTTCGCCTTCCTCGTGTACGGCGCGATCCTCGATGCCAACCCGGGTGCGGCGGGATACCACCTGGTGTTCGTCCTGATGGCCGCACTCGCGCTGGTGGGTGCGGGAGTCGCAACCGGCCTGGCACGTGTGGCCCGCGCGCACCGTACCGCCGCCGTGCGGGAGGGCTGAGCCCGCTCCACGGGGGGTGCGGGAGCTGAGCGGGAAACGGAGGTACAGCCACGACGAGGCGCAGCTGAGGGTGGTGCAAGAGCGCTACGGAGCGCAACCAGACGCCCTCGGCAACATCCTGCTGCTCGCTCCGGCCGGCCAGGTGAAGGGACGGCGGCGGGAATTCCCCCTACCGATGTGCAGCGCCTCGACCCGGTCAGCCACGGCGGCGCGAAAGCGCTGTCGTGGCTACCGAGTTATGCACCGTGAATGCCACCGTGCCCGGCAGAAAGCGGTCCTCCGACCACGCCAATGGTGTGCCCGCCGGATCTGTCACACGCCGCCGCTCCTGTATCAACGGCCCGCCGGCCGCGCAGCCGAGCCGGCGTGCGTCCTCTGCGTCGGCGTAGACGAGGTCAATGGTGTGTTCGGCGTCGGCGAACACCACTCCGAGGTCCGCCAGTGGCTCGGTGTGCGAGATGGCATCGGGTTCCAGGCCGGCGATCATGGCGCCGATGCGCTCAGGGTAAATACTGCGTTCGATCATGACCGGCACGCGTGACAGCGTCCGCAGCCGCAGTACCCGGTATATCTGCGACCCTGGTTCGAGAGCGAGTTGTTCACACTCCAACGGGCCGGCGGGACGGCATTCGACATCGATCGTGCGGCCGCCCGGTTCCTCTCCGATCGATCGTGCCCAGCGGGTGAAACTCAGCAGCTCGAAGAAGCTCTGAGTGCGTGCGGTGCCGAGTACGACGCGCCGCGTGCCACGACGGGACGTGACCAGGCCGTTGGCGCGCAGTACTGACAGCGCCTGGCGAACGGTGCCGCGGGACACGTCGTACTGCTGGGCGAGTTTCTCCTCACTGGGCAGACGCCCGCCGGCCCCGTAGGCCCCCGAGGCTATGGCTTCCCGCAGGTCGGCTGCCAACTGCCGGTACCTGGCCCCGGCTGCGCGACTGTCTGCGCCTGCCATGCCGCCCCCTTCGCCATCAGCCGCCTCCCGCTGCTCCGGATGACCTTATCCGCTGGTCGCAGCCGTCTACCAGGCAGGTTCCAGCCGCCGGGCCGGCGTACAGCCTCTTCCTGTGAAGCTCGCCCCTTCGCGTGCTGGTGTTCATCTCCTGGACATCCTCCTTCGCGGTAATGGCTCAAGTTGTACAGCCAACTTCACTCCACCTGGAGAACCTTGTGAAACTGCACGTTCGCACGGTGAGCCTTGCCTGCTCCGTCGTCATGGCCGCGGTTGGGCTCACTGCCTGCAGCTCGTCCAGCAGCGCTGGGGGTGATGGCGGCAGCAGGGCCGCGGCCTCGGCAGAGGAGTTCGGCGGCATGGACGCCCTTGTCTCGGCCGCAAAGAAGGAGGGCAAGTTGAACGCCATCGCCCTTCCTCGCGACTGGGCGAACTACGGCGAGATCATCGACACCTTCGAGAAGAAGTACGGGATCAAGGTCGAGGTCGAGAACCCCGACGCTTCCAGCCAGGACGAGATCAGCGCGGTCACCTCCCGCAAGGGCCAGGACCGCTCTCCGGACGTCATCGACGTGGGCGGTGCCTTCGCCATGAGCGCGGCCGGGCAGAACCTCCTGGCGCCGTACCGGGTCAGTGCGTTCGACCAGATCCCGAAGACGCAGAAGGACCCCCAGGCCCGGTGGTACAACGACTTCGGCGGCTATATCTCCATCGGTTGTGACGCGGCCCGTGTCAAGAAGTGCCCGAAGACCTTCGCCGAGCTGCTCGATCCGCAGTACAAGGGCCAGGTCGCGCTGACCGGCAACCCGACGAAGTCCGCCTCGGCCTTCGGCGCCGTGTACGCCTCGGCACTCGCCGGCAAGGGCTCCTACGACAACGTCAAGCCCGGCCTGGACTTCTTCGCCCGCCTGAAGAAGGCCGGCAACTTCAACCCTGTCGAGTCGAGCCCTGCGACCATTCAGAAGGGCGAGACGCCGATCAGCATCACCTGGGACTACCTCAACGCCGGGTACGCGGACCAGTTCCGCGGCAAGGGCGTCGACTGGAAGGTCAGCATCCCGGTGGACGGTGTGTACGCCAGTTATTACTCGCAGGCGATCGTGAAGTGGGCACCGCACCCGGCCGCGGCCCGCCTGTGGCAGGAGTTCCTGTACAGCCCCGAGGGCCAGAACCTGTGGCTCAAGGGATACTCCCGCCCGGTGCTGATGCCCTCGATGAAGCAGGCTGGAACTCTCGACACGGCCTCCGCGGCCAAACTCCCGCCGGTACCCGGCAACGGTGCGGGCGCCTTCCCGACCGAGGGCCAGATCAGCAAGGCCAAGCAGGACGTCGCCCAGGGCTGGTCCCAGGCGGTCGCCGGATGAGTGCCATCCAGACGGTGGCCGGCGGCGACAGCAGGACCCGTTACGCCGGCCGCAGTGCAGGCCTCGGGGCCGGCCGGCGGCGACGCCTTCCGCGTCTGGCCGGCTGGCTCGGTGTCCTGCCGCTGCTCGTATTCGCCGCCGTGGTGTTCGGCCTGGCTTTCGGGACGATGGTGTTCGGCGCGTTCACCACACCCGGGACCGAGCCGGGCGGGGCCCGTCTCACCGGCGCGAACATCAGCGCCTCGCTGCACGGCACCTATCTGACCGCGCTGCTCGGCAGCGTCAAGCTCTCCGCCGTCTCCGCGTTGGTCGCCACCGTCGTCGGCCTGCCGATCGCCCACGTGATCGTGACCTCGCGATTCCGCGCCCTGCGAGAGGCGGTGCTGGCAGCGTCGGGCGTGCTGGCGAACTTCGGCGGTGTGCCGCTCGCGTTCGCCTTCGTGGCGACGCTCGGCAACGCCGGCGTGCTGACGAGCCGCTTCCACCTGCTCAGCCGTGGCTGGAGCCTGTACGGCTTCTGGGGCCTGACCTTGGTCTACCTCTACTTCCTGATTCCGCTCATGGTGCTCACGCTCACCCCAGCTCTGGAAGGGCTGCGGCGGCAATGGCGGGAGGCCGCCCGCAACAACGGTGCGAACGCCTTCCAGTACTGGACACATGTCGCGCTGCCCGTCCTCACACCCTCACTCCTCGGCGGCTACGTATTGCTGTTCGGCAGCGCGTTCAGCGCCTATGCGACCGCCGCCGCGATGGTCGGCAGCTCGGTACCGCTGGTCACCATGCAGATCGCGGACGCGTTGTCCGGCGACGTCCTGGTCGGCCAGGGCAATGTCGCGCTCGCACTCGGTGTCGACATGGTGCTGGTGGCAGGGCTCGTCATGGCCATTCAGCTGCCGCTGCAACGCAGGAGCACACGATGGCTCGCCTGAGCGAACTCCGGTATGGGCGCGCCGCCGTGCTGCTGCTCACCGGTGCGTACTTCCTCGTCCCGATCGCCTGCGCCGTCGCCTTCAGCATCGGCGCCGGCATCCCGGGCCGGAGCATCGACTTCGGGGCCTACACCGGCATCTTCAGCGCCAACGGCTTCACCGACAGTCTGACGCTGACTCTGAAACTGGCCGCCGCCACCATCGCGCTTGTGCTGGGGCTGCTCGTGCCTGCCCTGGTCACCGTACGACTGGCCGCACCGCGCCTGCGCACACTCGTCGAGATCGTGTGCATGCTGCCGCTGGTCGTACCCGCTGTCGCCCTTGTCGCCGGAATCAGCGCGGTGTTGAGCTGGGGACCGGACCACTTCGCCGGCACCCCGGTCTTCCAGGCCCTGGTAGCCATCCAGGATCAGAACTTCCCCTTCGTCCTGGTGCTCGCGTACACGCTGATGGCACTGCCGCTGGCGTACCGCACACTCGACGCCGGGATCGCAGCCATCGACCTGCGGATGCTTGTCGAGGCCGCCCGGGCCTGCCGGGCGCCATGGCCGCGCACCCTCCTGCAGGTGGTGCTGCCCAACCTGCGCGGGGCGCTGCTCAACACGGCGTTCCTGACCCTGGCGCTGGTGCTCGGGGAGTACACCGTCGCCGCGATCCTCGGCTACCAGCCGTTCGCCGTGTGGATCCTCGCCATCAGCGGCTCGCAGGCGCAGATGTCGGTGGCCGTGTCGGTGATGGGCCTGCTCGTCACCTGGGCACTGCTGTTGATCGTCGCCACTGCCGGACGCGCTCGCCATCCCAAGGAGTCCCGATGACGGAGTCGAGCCGCCTGTGCGACGGGCAGGACGGGCGCGAAGGCCCGGTTGTCGCGCGGAAGGGCCCGCAGAACGCCGGCCCGCCGGCGGGCCAGCGCGATGACGGCCTGGACGTGTTCGCAGCCCTCGCCACGCTTCTTGAGGCAGAAATCCCGGTTCGGTCCCCCACCAAGGCGCCCCGAAGAGCCGGACGGCCACTTCCTGGGAGCCACTGAAGGCAAGACCCCATAAACCACATCCGGCCCTCCCGGGCCGGCAAACACCTTACGGAGACCCCATGACCGACCTCGCAAGCGACCTCGGAACCATCAGCCCGACGCGGGCCGGTGCCACCGTCGAGTTCCGCGGGCTGCGCCGCTCCTTCGGCGCCACGACCGCGCTGGACGGCCTGGACCTGACGGTCGAGCCGGGTGAACTCGTGGCGCTGCTCGGCCCGTCCGGTTGCGGCAAGACCACCGCACTGCGCACCCTCGCCGGATTCGAGCGGCCCGACTCGGGCGAGGTGCTCGTGGACGGCGAGGACATCACAGGCGTTCCCGCGCACCGCCGCGACGCGGGCATGGTGTTCCAGTCCTACAGCCTCTTCCCGCACCTGACCGCCCTCGACAACATCGCCTTCGGGCTGCGGATGAGCGGCATCCGCAAAGCCGAGCGGCGGGCTCGCGCCGCCGAACTCCTCGAACTGGTCGGACTGCCCAAGCACGCCGGCCGCTATCCGCATCAACTGTCCGGAGGCCAGCAGCAGCGGATCGCGCTGGCGCGGGCTCTGGCACTGCAGCCACGCGTGCTGCTGCTCGACGAGCCGCTGTCGGCACTCGACGCACAGGTACGGCTGACGCTGCGCGAGGAGATCCGCCGTCTCCAGCAGAAGCTGGGCATCACGACCCTTTTCGTGACACACGACCAGGAGGAAGCCCTCTCCATGGCTGACCGGGTCGCAGTGATGCGTGCCGGGCGACTGGAGCAGTGCGCGCCTTCGGCGGAGCTGTACGAACGCCCCGCGACCGCGTTCGTTGCCGAGTTCGTGGGGGTGATGAGCCGGATCCCCGCCCGGACCGGGACGGACGACAAGACCGTGCACGTGCTCGGCCGCAGGCTGCCGGTCAACGGGAGGCTGCTGGGCACCCAGGGCGCCGGCGGCACCGGTGAAGTGGACGTACTGGTACGGCCGGAGGCAGTCGAGGTCACGCCGGACAAGAACGGCACGTCCCGGATTACGGGCGCGGCGTTCCTGGGCGCGGCCTCGCGGTTGACCGTGCGGCTGGCAGGCGGCGCCGAGGTGTCGGCCGACGTGCCCACACACGCCATGACCACGCTACCGGTCGGTGCGGCGGTGACGCTGACACTGCCGGAACGGCCCGTGCTGGTGGACCGCCGCCGCGCAAGCGGCTGCGGGGGAAGCTGACGGACCAGACCGATGCCCCACCACAAGACACCGTCAGTTGTCATCGCCCCAGCTGACGAACCCTTTGCTGGACGCGGAGCGCCGTCTGCTCCCGCTCCTGACTTCCGGATGGAGAAACGCACCTTGGAACGCATCGCCGCACCCGTCATCCCCGCTGCCGTCCTGTTCGACATGGATGGCACGCTCGTCGACACCGAGCGGCTGTGGAGGGCTGCGGTGGAACAGGTCGCAGGCCGGATCGGGCGGCCACTGACCGACACGGACACCCCTCATGTACTGGGCCGGCCGGCTGCGTACACTGCTGCTCACCTGCACCGCACTGGTGCTCCGGCGGCCTGCGACGCCGACGCGCTCGCCACCGAGCTGGATGCCGTGTTCGCCGCCCGGGTCGCCCGCGATATCGTCCCGCGTCCGGGCGTACTGCGCCTGCTGGACGAGCTGGCCACGGCCGGCGTGCCCACAGCGATCGTCTCCGCCTCGCCGCGCCATGTCGTCGACCTCGTGCGAGCGGCGCTGGGGGAAGACCGGTTCACGCTGACTTTCGCAGTCGAGGACACCGTCCGCACCAAGCCGGCGCCTGACCCTTACCTGGCCGCAGCCGCTGCTCTGGGCGTCGATCCGCACGCGTGCGTGGTCGTCGAGGATACGCCCACGGGTGTCACCTCGGCCGAGGCTGCCGGGTGCGCGGTGCTCGCCGTGCCCTCCACCGTACTGATCCGGCCCGCGGCCAACCGGACAGTCCTCGACTCCCTGGAGCGGGCCGACCTGGCCCTGCTCGGCTCCCTCATCACGTCGGCGGAAAGGAAGTGACACCGTGGACGACATCCGCCACGTCGTGATCCCGATGCAGAAGAACCGCAGCTTCGGCCACTGCTTCGGCACGTGGAACGGCGTACGCGGCTTCGACGACCGCCAGGCGGCAACAGCGTGTTCCGTCAGCCCGCACCGTCCCGACCCGGCAGCGGGTTCCTGCTGCCTTGGGGCGTACGGATGGGCGGGCGGCCCCGGCCGTGCTGCGCCGTCACCGTCCAGGCTTCAAACCGCCGGGCCGAGGGCGCGGCGGCCCCGTCCGACGCGCGGCCGTGGGCAGTGGTCGTGCCGGCTGTCCACGGCCGCGCTGCCGGCTCAGCGGACGTGCACCGTCACCACGTCAGAGGCGTGCAGGCGCACGGGATTCTGGTCGTGCGGGCTGGTCAGGCCGTACAGCACCGCACGGAATTTCAGGTTGCCGCGGCGCGCGGAAGTGCCGTGGGCAGTGACCCGCACGTCGCCCTCGACCGCGGCGCTGCAGTTCTCCTGGTGCCAGCCTTGGCCGAAGCCGTTCTCCTCCAGGCACAGCTGGTGCAGGTAGCCGGCGCTGTCATCGCCGCCGTGCGCCTTGACCGTGATGGTCTTGCCGACCTGCGCCGTGGGCGGCGCCGTGATGTCCACACTGCCCTTGGCGAACGCCGGCCCGGCGGCCAGGGTCACTGAGGCCAGACCCAGCGCACCGATCACAGCCACACGGCCGCCCCGCGTCTTTACCCCGGTCTTCTTCGTCCTGGTCATGGACTTCCCTCCCGCGGATCCCCCACCTGGCGAGACCCACCCCTTCGCGAAGGCGCCCGGCGCGCCTCGCTGACTGTCCAGATGAGCCGGCCGCCCCACGCGTTGCCCCTCACCCGGCACCTTTACGAATTCACGACATAGCCCGCCAACCAGAGCCTGATCCCGCCAAAGCCTTTCTTGGGAGCGGTGTCCCGCCGACCTGAGCGCTCCGATATCGCAAACGGCAAGAAGGGGGCGTCGTCCAGCGGTAGCGCTTCTGGGCCTTTCGGCTGTCTCAGGTGACAGCTCGTGGGGCACGCGCGTGAGGCACCTGGCACGACGCCCTTCACGCTTGCGGCATGCCGTCGCGCGGCGCCCACTGCCGCCTGCCTGTGAACGGCACCGCGGCGTACCGCGCTTGGCGCGACACCCAGATGCACCGGGGGTGGCGTTCGTAGCGGTGATTGAGTCTGCGGTAGCCGGTCAGCGACGACGGATGACCCATCTGCGGCGTCCGAGCCGTTCGCTCCCCTCGTACACAGCGCAGGCGCCCCCAGGCGGCCGGCCGGCCCGGCGACAGCTACGGCCCCACCATGGCCGGCCGGGACGGCTGCTCCTCGCGTACCCCGCCCGGTCAGGCGAGTTCTTGAGCCACGTGAGCTCCAATCGCTCCGGACAGGATCATCGCCGGGTGTGCCGCAGCCAAGTACAGGCCGCTGACTCCCTCCGCGTAGCCGAGAAGAGGACGACCATCACGTGGCACGGGACGGTCGGCAATGGCCGCATCCAGCAACTCGACCTCATTGCCGCCGGCAAGGAGCCTGCGGATCGCGCGCAGGGTCGGTCGGGCAAGTTCGCGAGGATCGTTCTCGAACCCCTCCGGGACGTCCTCGGCCGCGATCAGCGTCGTATCGTCCAATTGCCTGATCTCGAAATCCGGGCCGGAAAGAATGCCGTTCACCAGCGGATACGGCGTGGAGTATCTGATCAGACAGCAGGGTGAGGCATCGATCTCGACGACGGCTCCGGTTGACGCGGCAAGTCTGGGAGTCTCGGTCCCCGTAGCGAGCACGACGGTCGAGCCGTAGACGGGCCCATGAGCGGTCGAGACACCGCGCACCTCAGTACCGTCCGTCAGCAATGACAGCGCGTCGGTTCCCGGATGAACGGTGGCACCGTTCTCCTCGGCGGCTCGAAGGAGCGCTCGCGTGAACGCAGCCGGGTCGACGCCGACGTCGCCCGGCGCGTATGCGGCTACCTTCGGAGCCTTGAGCAAGCTGGGTTCGCGAGCCAGCACGTCTTCTCTGCTCAGGAGCCTGATCGGATGACCGAGCGCATGATGGGAGTCGATGAATTCCCGCGTCTCCGCTTCCGTTTCCTCCCAGGTGATCGCGCCACAGCTACGAAGGCCGACGGGCTCAGTGAGTTCGCGCTTGAGACGGTCGAATTCTTCGGCGGCGCGCCCTCGCAACTGATCGGAATAGGCTGCCGCGGCACTCTTTGCGAACCCAATCCAGGCAAACGATTTTCCGGTCACGCCTTCAGCCGCGGAGCTCCGTTCCAAGACAGTGACCCGGCGGCCAGAGCGTGCGAGATGATGCGCGATCGAGGCGCCCACAATCCCGGCACCGATCACGAGAATCGGGTCGTTCTCACGACCATCAATGCGTGACATGATCAAGATGATATCCGGCACGGTTTCGGGCAACTTCGCTATCCGAAACATGGTCGCTCGGGAAGTACAGGCCGACCTCGACGGCCTCGTCCCACCCCTGGCAGGTCGGCGGCGGCTCAGCGGAAGCCACGTCGAAGACCACATCGATGTCGCCGCAAGAGGTGCCGGTCGGGCGTAGGCCGAATCCGTGTTGATGCAGACCAGGCCAGTGCCTGCGAGTTGTTCGTCGATGTCCTGCTCCGACGGGCCGGCGTCCGTGCCGGCCCCGACGTACTGATGGTCGACACCCGGACACGGCCCGGCCCCTGAACCGTCATTGATCTCCCCGGTCCTCGGTCTCCGGCACCGTGCTGCGTCCGCGCACCGCACCGGGTGCGCGAGCCGCAGCATGAGACATGCGCGTCGGGTCGGACCGCGCTCCAGAAGCCATGTGAACGCGCAGTTCGCCGCGCTGCTCGTCACTTCGCGGCAGCTTCGGGAGAGCAGGGCCGAGATCTCCGTGGTTCTGGTGGACCGAAGGCTTCTCAGCGCGATCCCACGGGTCCACCGGTGCGCTTCAAGTCGGTGCATCTGCGGGTTCGGGTGAAACACGGGGATGCTGAGCGAGCCGAAGGGCTTCGGCCGTGACATCCGCAGGAGTCACTACGGTGTGCCGGGGGGCGGTTCGACACGTGCCAGCCAGGCGGTGAGCAGTTTTTCGAGGCGTGCGGCCTCGTCGGGGTTGAGCTCGTCGAGTATGCGGCGTTCATTGCTCATGTGGTCGGTGAAGGCCCGGTCGAACAGCTCCCGTCCCACCGCGGTGAGTGCGACCACGCGTCCCCGGCCATCCTCGACGGACCGGCGACGTGTGACCAACCCGTTGCGTTCGAGCCTGTCGATGCGTTTGGTCATCGCGCCCGTGGTGACCATGGTGAACGTGGCCGGCTCGCCAGGGGCGCGCTCGAAGGGCTCCCCGGCCCTCCGGGGCGCCGCCAGGACGTCGAACTCTCCCTCGTTCAGTCCGTAACGCCGGTAGACCAGGCACAACTGCTCGGTCAGAAGACCGGCAGGGCGATGGAGCCGGCCGATCACACCCTGGGGGCCCCTGGTCCCGCAGGGCCCTCGTCCTGCGCCGTCATCCGACGGTGTAGGGACGCATCATCTCGTTGTCCTCGTGTTCGAGCATGTGGCAGTGCCACACGTACCGGCCAGGCCGGTCAAATGTCGCCTTCAGCCTCGTCACAACACCCGGGTAGGCGACTGCTGTGTCTTTGAAGCCGCTCTCCCACGGCTCTGCGGGCCGGGCTGCACGGCCGGCCTGTTGTCGGTCGAGGACCTGGAACTGGACCTCGTGGACATGGATCGGGTGGGCATCCTTCGTGAGGTTGTGAATCTCCCAGATCTCTGTCGCTCCCAGGGCCGGATTCTCCGTGACGGGGTCGTCCCAGTGCATCGGGACAGCGGCTCCGTTTCGGTCCAGGGTGCCGAGCAGCATGTGCCGGGGTCCTACATGCGGGAGTGATGCGGAGTTCTGCTCACTGAGGGAAAGCCGTCGGATGCGGCTCGCCTCCCCCAACGGCTCGAACGACGGCAGCGACAGCTGGGAGGGTGGGACGGTCCTGTCCAAAGCGGTGAGTGCTCCTACCGTGAGCTTCATGACCTGCCCGGTGGTGGCCGGGTCGGCCGGGGAGAAGTCCGAACCCGCCTTTCCGCCCTGGAACGCTTTATCAGGGCCCTCATTGATGAGATACAACTCGGTCCCGACCGGTACCGATGCGAAGTCGACGATCACGTCGGCACGCTCGGCGGGAGCGATGAGCAATTGGTCTTGTCGTACGGGCGCGGGGAGGAAGCCTCCCTCGCTGCCGATCTGGCAGAAGGGGAGGGCGGGGGCCGCGGGGCGGTGGGCGAGTGGGCGGGTGGCAATCTTCAGGATCAGGTATCGCGAGTTGCATCCGTTGAGAAGCCGGAACCGGTAGCGGCGCGGTTCGACTTGAAGGACCGGCCAGGTCCTCCCGTTGGTCACCATCATGTTGCCGAAGAACTCGGGATTCCAGATCGGAGAGATGTCGCTGTCCGGGATGTAGGGGCCCCTGAATCCGTCGAAGGCAGTGCGTCCGGCCGGGTAGAAGAGGCTGCCGTCGGCGTGGAACGAACGATCCTGGATGACGAGAGGGATCTCGTAGTACTTCCGGCCGGGCGGATCACCGGCCCGGGGTGCGGGACCGGGCAATACCCCGTCGGGAAGGTCCGCAGGTCCGCCCCGCAGAAGGTAGAACCCTGCCAGTCCGGCGTAGACGTTCAGCCGCGTGACGCCCATGGTGTGGTCGTGGAACCAGAAGGTCGAGGCTCTCTCCTCGTTGGCGTACTGGAACACGGCGTCCCCCCGGCCCCAGGCGTCGCCGAACCGGCCTTCGAACTTTTCCTTGAACTCCTCGTAGAACGAGCCGACTTCAGCGTATCCCGCCGGAATGTCAAGCGCGCCGGGAAGGTACCAGGCTTCGGTGTAGCCGTCGCTCTCCTCCGAGTTCCGCCCGCCGTGCAGGTGTGTCACGATCGGCACCGGGCCCGAGTACGGTCCGGGTGTCGAGCGGAATCCGGGACGTGAGTCCCGGGCCGACGCTCCGCCCGGAGGGTTCGCCCAGTGCAGTGTGGGGTCGACCGGCAGCAGGTGCGGCAAGTACCGGCCTCTGCGATCAAGCAGCTGGTTCTTCCACCTCACCCGGGCAGGCGTTCCGGCACGGGCCTCGATGGTGAAGGCGGGGTAGTGGAAGCTGCGCGGATGCAGAGCCGATCCGTACCCCCACACGGTCGTCGCCGGCAGACCGGAGGGCAGCACCTGCTGCTGGAACTGTCGCACGCCGATGACGTAGTGGTCGATGTGATCAGCGACGCCGCCCCCGGCCTGCGGCATAACGGGCGGGACGACGAGCGGAGTGACGTACTTGTCCACCTTTA
Organism: Streptomyces sp. NPDC015032; assembly: GCF_043080425.1. Classification (NCBI taxonomy): domain Bacteria; kingdom Bacillati; phylum Actinomycetota; class Actinomycetes; order Kitasatosporales; family Streptomycetaceae; genus Streptomyces; species Streptomyces sp. NPDC015032. The sequence goes on from NZ_JBIBVN010000038.1 coordinate 48,113, forward strand.
CCGGATCCAGAACGCCCTTGCCGCCGGGCTCGCGCAGACGTGGAGGCGCGGTGGCTGCCGGAAGGAGCACGAACATTCCGCCGACCGCTGCCTGCACGACACGTCGCCTCGTCACCACCTGCGTCCTCCCTCATTTGCCGGACCGGCTCCGGCGCTGCTTCCTTTACCGGCTCCGCCCGGCAGTACCCCGGGACCGCCCACAAGGGCCGGGCACCATCAGGTTGCCGCAGCCGGCAGATCCGCGCGTTGCCGTAATCCTCCAGGGGAGGGATCCGGCAACCAGCTCGGGCCCGGGGGTGGTGGGTCGCCGCGGAGGCAGCGGCCGGGCGGGGTGTCCTGTCTCCCCTGCCCCCGCGACGGGCCGGGGCCGGGCGTCACCGTCCGGCGCTCCGGCGGCCTCCCGGGCGAAGTGCCCGCTCGATGCGGCCCGGTGTTCCGCCCGGAGGGGCCGGGCGTTGCAGGTGTCGGGCATCCGGGACAGGGCGTCCGCCTCGGCAGGGTTGGCGGTGAGGTCATAGTCGGACTTCACGCCGGTCCAGGCACGGCTGCAGGTGCAGTGGTACGACTTCAGCGGCGGGCGCCAGTTCCCCGGGGCCTTGCCGCCCTTCGCTCGGTTGCCGCCGGCCGGCGCCGCGGTCAGCTGCGATCGGGCCAGGTCGTTCGCGAAGGCCCGCCGCTCGTCCGTCGACCGCTCAGGCGCCCCGGCCGGCGGGGAGCGTCATTCCGAATGTGCGGTATTCGTCATATGCAGTATTCGTCCGGTGGAGCCTGTGGGCACGGGCACGTCATCACCTGGTGTGCGGCTGCCGGGCCCCTCGGCAGCGCGACGCAGACACCAGCGCAGCGCGACGCAGACACCAGCAGGGACTGCGACAAGAACGCCCTCCTGCGCAAGTCGCGGCTGCGGGTGCCGCGCTGGAGCGACGCTGGAACCCTGGGCGGCGGTGGAACGCCGCTGTCCAGCAGCCCCCTGAGGGCCTGGGGAGGCAGCCCCTAGCTCCTCCCCCTCAGACCGTCCAGCACCAAGTCCGCCAAGCGCTCCGGCAAGTCCGGCTCGATCGGGCGGTGGCCGAGCAGAGAGCGGGTCTGGAGCGGGGAGCAGAGCAGTTCCAGCGCCAGGGCCACATCCGTGTCCGCCGGGAGTTCCCCACGTTCGACGGCCCGGCCGACGATGGCGCCGGCCTGATCGAGGCGGGACTGCCAGAAGGTCTGCCAGGCCTCGGCGAGGTCCGGGTCGCCGGAGCTGAGCGAGGCCGCCCGGGCAACGGAGCGGCCGGTCGGGGTGGCCAGGTACTCGGCCAGCGCGCGGGCGAAGGTGGCCAGGTCGGTGCGGACGGCTCCGGTGTCGGGGACGGGGATGCCCTCGTCGCTGCCGACCAGCATGGCGTCCAGCACGAGCTTCTCCCGGCTGCCCCAACGCCGGTACACCGTGGTCTCGTTGACCCCGGCACGGGCCGCGACCTCGGCGATGCTGAGCCGGGCGATGCCTTCCTCGGCCAGCACCTCCATGGCGGCCGCGAGAACGGCCTGGCGGACGCGCGCGGCGCGGCCGCCCGGGCGGCGGCGGATCGGCTCCGGTTCTTCCTCGGTCATGTGTCGATCACCTCGACCACCACCTTAACGCAGGAGCGCTTGCGTTAAGCGCCGCCCGAGCGCATAGTCACTAATGCAAGAGTTCCGGCTTTAAGTACAGCAGGAGGCATCACCATGTCCTTCACCTGGCCCCTGGACCCGCAGGACCTGTTCGTCGAGCGCTACCCGCAGATGACCCTCGGCCTCCCCGTCGACGAGGTGGACGCGGTCCGCGCCGCCGTCACCGAGATGTGGCCCGACCGGCCCGGCAGCTGGGTGTACGAATGGTCCGCCCTCGGCGCCCGGCACGCCGAGGCCGGGCGCCATCGCCTGGCCGCACAGGCGTACGGCTGGGCCAAGTTCCCCTCACTGGCCGACGGCCCGAAGCGCACCGCGCTCGCCCGCCAGGTCGAGCAGTACGCCCTCGCCGCCCCCGGCTTCCCGGTGGAGTTCGAGCGCCGCACGCTCACCGTCCCGTACCGCGGCGGCGAAGCCGGCCTGCCGATCCACCTGATGGCCGCCCCCGGCCTGCCCGCCGACGCGCCGGTCGTGCTGGCCAGCGGCGGGGTGGACTCCTGGAAGACCGACCTGCACGGCATGTGGGAGCAGCTCGCGCTCGCCCTGCCGGCACGGCTGCTGCTGTTCGACATCGCCGGCACCGGCGAGACCGCCCACCTGCCGATGACCCCGGACGGCGGGGCCGAGGTGATCGCCGGGCTGGTCTCCTTCGCCCGCACGATCGGCAACGGGAAGGCCGGCCACTTCGGCATCTCGATGGGCGGTTACTACTCCGCCCGGACCGGACTGACCGGGGCGGTGGACGCCTCTGTGGTGCTCGGCGGCCCGGTGGAGCGCTCCTTCGCTCCGGGCCGCGGCTTCGCCTTCGGCATGGACGGCATCGTCGGCAACGCCCTGGGTTTCGGCGCCATGCCGGGCACGGCCGAGCGCGAGGAGGCCTTCGCGGCCTTCGACCTGCGCCCGCTGCTGGACCAGGACGCCAATGGGCCGATGCTGGTGGTCAACGGGACCGAGGACGTCCACGTCCCGCTGGACGACACCCTGGTGTTCGAGGGCCGCCGGGACACCCGGGTCGAACTGATCCCGGACACCGGCCACTGCGCCATCTCGCGCTTCGGCGAGGCGATGGCCGTGATCGCTCCCTGGCTGAAGGACACCCTGACCGGCTGATCCGGCGGTCCTGTCGCGACACGAGGCCGTCAACCCGTAAGCGCCGCGCGTGGCGTCGCCGGGAGGAGACGCTCACGGGCGGCGCCCGCAGGTCCGCATCGGCGCTCAGGAACTCGATCCGGCCGCGCCGCGCCGGGTGTGCGGGCGAACGGGGCGACGCCGATCCGCCACCGCACGCCGGCACCGGCCGCCCCACCAGCGGCCAGTAGCCTGTCACGGCTCGGGAACCGTGCAGGCCACGGCCGCCTTGGACGCATCGCAGTGCGCGAACGGGGGGGAAGTCCACCCAGTACGGGTCTTTCTCCGGCATCCGGTACTTGGCCGGGAAGCCCGAGCTGAACGCCCACCCGTCGAGGCGGAGTCGGTCCATCCCGGCATGGCCGACCGGCCGCCTGTCGAAGGGAAACGCCGGGTGCTGGAGGTCGCCGGTGAGCACTTCGGGTTGTCACTGCCGCGGCAGGCGATCGGGAGCGGGCAGCTTCCTGCAGTGGTCACCCGCACCTCACCCGGGTCTTGCGTTTCAGCGGGAGGGGGTCTCCCGTACCGGGTGCTTGCTCAGGATCGAGACCCGGTTGAAGGCGTTGATGGTGATGGCCACCCAGATCACCGCGGACAGTTCGTCGTCGCTCAGCGCCTCTCGGGCCTCGGCGTACGCCCGCTCCTGGGCGAGGGCGTCGGCGGGGCGGGTGGTGGCCTCGGCGAGGGCGAGGGCGGCGCGTTCTCGGGCGGTGAAGAGTTCGGTGTCGCGCCAGGCGGCGAGCACGCCGAGGCGCCGGGTGGTCTCACCGGCCCGCAGCGCGGCCCGGGTGTGCACGTCGAGGCAGTAGGCGCAGCCGTTGAGCTGGGAGACGCGGAGGTTGACCAGTTCGACCAGGATCCGGTCGAGACCCGCATCGGCGGCGGTCGTGCGGACGGCGTCGGCCGCCTGCACCAGCGCCTGGTACGCGGTGGGGCTCTGCTTGTCGAGGTAGGTCCGTCCGGTGGACCGGAGAGCTGTCATGACCTGCGCCGTCTCACTCACCCTGTGCTCCTTCGTCAGTTGCCGGGCGTTGTCGGCACGGCTATCATCCAACAGTTGTTGAAATAGAAACTACACTGTGGGGGTCGGAGATGGGTGACACAGAGGTCGAGGTCCTCACGGCCCGGGACGTCCCGCTGGGCGGCCCGCGCGCCATGACCGTACGCCGCACACTGCCCCAGCGGGCCCGGACGCTCATCGGGGCCTGGTGCTTCGCCGACCACTATGGCCCCGACCTGGTCGCCGACTCCGGCGGCATGGACGTCGCCCCTCATCCGCACACCGGGCTGCAGACCGTGAGCTGGCTCTTCACCGGCGAGATCGAGCACCGCGACAGCCTGGGCACCCACGCCTTCGTACGCCCCGGAGAGATCAACCTCATGACCGGCGGACACGGCATCAGCCACACGGAGGTCTCCACGCCCCTCACCACCGTCCTGCACGGCGTCCAGCTCTGGCTGGCTCTCCCCGGCGAACACCGCAACGCCCCCCGCGACTTCCAGCACCACGCCCCTGAGCCGCTCCGCGTAGACGGCGCCGAACTCAGAGTCTTCCTGGGCACGCTGGCCGGCCAGACCTCTCCCGTCCGCACCTTCACCCCGCTCCTCGGCGCCGAACTCCTCCTCGGCCCCGGCGCCACCGTCACCCTCGATGTCGACCCGTCCTTCGAACACGGCCTGCTCGTCGACGAAGGCGATATCCGCCTCGCCGGCACGGTCCTCCGCCCCGCCGAACTCGGTTACGTGGCCACCGGGCGGACGGCGCTCACCCTCACCAACGTCTCCGGCCACCGCGCACGGGCGGTCCTGCTCGGCGGCACGCCGTTTCGCGAAGAGATCGTCATGTGGTGGAACTTCATCGGCCGCAGCCACCAGGACATCGTCGAGGCGCGGGAGGAATGGGAGCGGGCCTCCGACCGTTTCGGCAGCGTCGACGGCTACCCCGGCGACCGGCTGCCCGCCCCCGCCCTGCCGAACGCCGTCATCGCCCCCCGCAAGAACCCCTCCCACCGCTGAACCCCCACCGGAAGGACCGTCATGAGCGAGCAGACCGCTGCCCCCCTCGTCCGACGCGCCGACGCCCGTCACCGCTACGAGATCCTCGTCGACGACGAGCGCGCCGGCCTGACCGCCTACCGCGACCGCGACGACCGGCGGGTCTTCTTCCACACCGAGATCGACGACGCCTACGCCGGCCAGGGACTCGCCGCGATCCTCGTCGAGCAGGCCCTGAACGACGTCCGCGCCTCCGGGATGCGGATCGTCCCCGTCTGCCCGTACGTGGCCAAGTTCCTCAAGAAACACCAGGAGTTCACGGACATCACCGACCCCGTGACCCCCGAGGTCCTCACGTGGCTCGACGCCCGGCTGAAACGCTGACGCCACCACTCCCGGCGCCCCGTTCGGCGTGAACATCTCCGCTGTGCGGCCGCTGCTGCCCCCCTTTGGTCACCAGCGCGGTCGTCATCGCTCGCTTCCTGCAGAAGCACGGCATCACCCCTGGCGCAGCCGCCCGGTTCGAGGCGCACCGCTCCGGTCGGGGGTCCGGCCGAGGTGGGCCCGGGAGGGGCAGAGGGGGTGATCTCGGAGGCGTCCGCGCGAGTGCGTGCGGCGCGTCCGGCAGGAGCTGGGCGTCGGGTGGGGTGGGGATGCCTTCTGCCCGCGCTGCCGTTGGAGCTGAAGCCGTACCAGCGCAGGGGCTGCTGCCCCAGGGCGTACGCCGTGCCGGACCAGGTGATGGAGTTCGTGCTCCGGGCCCCTGCTGGTGCTCGCCGAGGGCCTGATGGCTCAGCCGAACGGCTCGCCTCGCTCACCGCGGCCCCGGTGCCCGGCCCCCGCACCGCGCCCAGGGGCGAAAGCCGCCCGGCCGGCGGCAAACGGCGCGGCCGGGCCGGCCTTGAAGGACCCATGCCTCGGCGTCGTTCCCGGGCGGCCGGCTCGTTGACCGGGGTGAGGTGGGCCGGAAAATGTCAGCGGCCCTGATCGATGACGTCGTGGAGGTACTGCATGGCGAGCTTCTCGGCGTGGTGGCGCCGTTCAACGATCGCTCCGCCGGCATCGGACCACCGGCGGTAGAGATCGACGGTGGCGAGGAGCGCCTGTCCGGCTTCGTGGCGGTCGTAGCCGCACAGCGTTGCCCGAAGGGTGCGCGCCTCTTCGGGCGCGATGGTCTCCAGGTGGCGTACACCGCGGGGGAACGCGCCCACCCGGCGGGCGGCCAGGGGGCCGAGCACGGTCTCGCGCAGGTAGGTGAGGAAGCTGATGGTCTCGAACAGTTCCCCGCGGCCGAGCTTCGTCGCGCCGTAGTGCACCCAGATCCAGAACCGGTCCTCGATCCACTGGAGGTCGAACGCCGGGGTGACCGGCTGCTGCTGGGCGAGGGCGCCGGCCAGGAGGCCGTCCCGGTCCCACAGGATCTCCGGGTCCTCGATCCGCTCGGCGAAGCCGGAGGCCCGGACGAACTTGAAGTCGACGTGCAGGAGGGGCGGCCCGACGAGCGTGATGATCACGCGCGGCTCGCCGACATGCTCCCCGGTGAATCCGGCCACCAGGCAGGCCCAGGAGCCGATCAGCACGAGCCGCTCCCGCATGACCGCCTCGTACGCCTCGTCATCGATGACCAGGATCAGGTCCACGTCCGAGTAGACATCGGGGCGGCCTCCCACGATCGACCCAGTGATCGCCACGCCGGCCACGCGCGCATCCTGCCGGATCCGGGGAAGCGCGTCGCTCAGGAACCGGCGGTGCAAGGAGGGGGCGTCCATCTGCTTTCCTTCCGATCGGAGCGAAGCAGATCAACGTAACACTCCGCCGGGCAGCAATCTCAACCCGAATTTCTCACAGGCGACCCGTTCATGAGAGCCCGTCATCCACCTCCGCCGTCTGCCCTGTCCGAGTTCCGGCCGGCATCGGGCAGCCGGTGCCGGTCCGGGCTCTTCTCAGTCATCCTGGGGCGATGCGGAGCATGGCCGTCGCGGGCCCCCTCCTCGGAACCGGCACGCCCGCGCCGGTCACCGAGTGTCCTGCGGTACGAGCCGCTCGCCGTCCGGACCGGGCAGCATGTCAGGTCTGATCGGGCCTTGTGCCGGTGCGGCCCGGGCGCGGCGCGCGAGGCGGCCGACTGCTCGATGGCCGGCCGCCTCGCGCCGAACTCGTTGCCGATGCCCTGGACATGGCACCCGCACCGGGCCGCCTGGAGTCCGGCTGTGTGATCCACAGCGACCGCGGACCGGAAAATACCCTGGGGCAACTCCGCCCGGCTCCGCCCCGGCCACGACGGCCGGGAGGAGGCCGGGGCCGTCGGCCCGGGTGCCGTGCCCGTCGGGCCACGACAGCGCCGTGACTACGAGAAGGTCGGCGACGCCTTCGCCAGACTGCTCTCGTGGACCTCCAGCCACTCCCGCAGGTCCCCGCAGCCGGTGAGCCCCCGGCCCGGATAGTCCACCCGGTAGCCGTTCGCGTTGCCCGGCAGACCTGTCTCCAGGCACTGTGCGGCGTAGGGCATCGTGAAGGCGATGCCGTGGGAGTTCACCCGCACCGCCTCGCTTTCATGGTTCTGCAGGATCACCGCCGCCGAATTCGCCCTCGCCGCCAGGTCGTCGGTGCCCGCCGTGAGTTCCCCGACGATCGCCGGATCACGTCTGGACTTCGCGTCGAGTCTTTCGAAGCGCTGCATCAGGAGGCGCATGCGCGTGGAGGACTGGATCAGTTCGCCGTAGCGGGTCACCTGCTCACGCGCCCGGTCCCGGTCCCGTCGGCCGTCCGCCTCGCTCCTCGTCGCTTCCAGGACGCTTGCCGCCTGCCTCTCTCCCGTCTCCAGAACGCCCTGCGCCTGGAGATGCCCGGCCATGACCGTGCCGACGACGGCTGCGAGCCCGACGTACGTGGGTGCATGAGCCCGAAGGTGATCACTCAACCGAGCGGCTGTCAGCATGAGTTGACCGTACCTCTCGGGTACAACGGCTGCACACGGAACGGGCCCGTCTCGCATCCCCCGTCCGCCCGGGGGCCCGGCCGAGCCCGTGCCGGCTCCCCTGCCGCCGGTCCACGGGACACCTCCGACGCACCCACCGCCCGAAGAGCGCTGCGGAGATCGACCGGGAGCTGCCCGGCCTCACCGGCGGCGACCGCAGCCAGGTCCTCGAAGGCCGGCTTCGCGAGCAGGCCGCCATCGAGGCGGAGGACTTCGTGTGGCGGCGTGAGCAGGCCGCCACAGTGCAGGCCCGCCGCGATGCCGTCCCTACGACTGCCCAGGGGCGGGCGGAGCACAAGCGCCGGGCCGCGGCGGCTGAGGAGGCGGCCCGGCAGGCTCTGCCGTGCGAGGACTGCGGCCAGGAACGGGCGGCCGGGCCGTGCGGGGGCTGCGGCTACCGGCGCCGGGTGGCAGATCTCCTGACGGAGGCCGAGCTGGTGACCGTCGCATCGTTGGCCGCCCCACAGACACCAAAGCCGCCGCCCGGGCCGTCGGGGAGGTCCGGGAAATCCTCGGCGCCCTCACCCAGGCGGCCCGCCGGCGGTACCTCGACGCGGTGGAGCCCGGCCGGCGCGAGGCCGACCCGGACTGCGGCGCGCTCGCGGCCTCCGAATGCGCCGCGCAGGAGGCCCGAAACCGGACCGCCGAGCGCCTGCCGGCCCCGGGAGAAGCAGCCGCGCAAGGAGCAGACCACGGCCCGGACCCAGAGGGCCGCCTCCGGACCCTTCGCCGAGAGGCCGGCCGAGTTCGCCGCCCGTTTGCTGACCGGCGAGACGGGCGGGGCGGTGATCGCATGACCGAGCTGAGCGGGTCAACCTCGCGCGCCAGGCCCTGGCCGGCGAGGCGGCCAGCAAGAACGGCGGCACCCGAAAGGAGAAGCCGAAGCGGCGCACCGGCCAAGTCGTGCGGCGCGACGGCCGGGAGCCGGCCGGGCCCGGCACCGCGATCACGATGATGACCGAGCGCGGCCTGGCCGCCCCGGTTGCCGGCGGCAGCGTCCTTGCCTTTCTCTGCACCATGCCGAGAGGTGATCTACTCGGTGTGCAGCACCGAGGCGATGGTCATCCGGGCCGCTGACCGGGCCGGGACCAGTGCGCCGAGGACTGCGATCGCCACACCCGCCAGGAGCATCGCGGCCAGCTGCGGCGCGTGCCACACGTCCTTCATATATGCGGGGAAGTCGACCACCCCGACATGGTCCACGACGAGGCGGTGCGCCACGATCCCGAGCGGGATGCCGAGCAGCCCGCCGACCACGCCCAGCCCGGCCACCGAGGTCACCGTCATCACCACCACCTGCCGGGGGGTCATCCCGATCGACTTGAGCATGCCCAGGTCTCGGCGCCGCTCACGGGTGTTCAGGAGAACGGTGTTGAAGACACCGAGCGACGCGACGAGCGTCAGCAGCACCGTGAACACCGTCGAGAAGGTGATGATGGTGGCGGTGCCGGCGTTGCCGGAGTCCATCACCGACGCGTGCAGGCCCGGGTCGAGCGCCGCGACTGCCTCGGCGTAGGCGCGCGCGTCGGCGCCGGAGGCGAGCCGTACCGTGTACTCGGTGGCATGGGCGTCCGGTGCGAGTTGGGCGAAGCTCTCCCAAGCGGCCTCCAGGGCCCGGGCGTTACCCTGAATGAGCTGACCCACGACGGTCGCGGTGATCTTCCTGCCGTTCAGCTCCAGCGTGACCCGGTCACCGAGCTTCAGCCCGCGCTGGCTCAGGAACGCCGGCCCGGCCACGATCTCGCCCGCCGCGCCCGGCGCCCGGCCCTTGACGATGGTGTGCTCGTACAAGGAATCGTCGCCGCGGTAGAAGTCGGCGAAGACGGGCTGGGTCTGCCCGGTCATGTTCGCCTGGGACAGCGCGCGGGCCCGTACCCCCTCCGCGCCCTGCAGGGATCGCAGCCGTTTCTCGATCTGCGGGTCACTGAGCCGGGGCGGGGTCCGGTCGTTGCCCGATCCTCCGGTCGTCACGTGGATCCTGGCGCCTCCGTCCTCCCGCCCGACATTGCCGTACGCCACCATGGTGCTGGTCAGTCCGGTCGACAGGGTCGCTGTGGTGACCCCGAGGATGATGGCAGCCATGGTCAGCAGGGTGCGGGCGGGGCGGGCGAACGGCTGGCCGAGGCCCAGGCTGACCGGGCGCGGCAGCCGGGTGGCGCCGAGCATCCGCTGGACGCGCCGCCCGCGCCCGGTCCGCGGCGCGCCGCCCGCGCTGATGGCCCGTGCTGCGGGCAGCCGGTGGGCCCGCAGGGCGGGCACCAGCGCGGCGAGGAGGACGAGGGCGGGCATGCCCACGAGGCAGGCCACGGACACCCACGGGCTGATGTCGCCGACCGAGGCCCGGCCTACGTCGATGCCGGTGAACGCGACCTTCAGGATCGGCCCGGCCAGCGCGTTGCCGGCCAGCGTGCCCAGCACGCAGCCCACCATGGCCGGTACGGAGAGCATCGTCAGGTAGACGGCGACGACCTGGTTGGGGGTGAAGCCCAGGGCCTTGAGCACTCCGATGTGCCGGTACCCGGAGACGACCGCCCCGCTGACCACGTTGCCGACGATCAGGGTGGAGACGAGCAGGCCGAGGATGCCGAAGAGTGTGATGAACGGGAGGTAGGAGTCGGCCAGCGCGGAGAAGGCCTGCTTGAGGGTGAGGTAGGTCTGTGCGCCGGTCAGCGATTCCTTGGGCAGTCCTGCGGTGGCCCGCGCCAGCGAGGCGCTCAGCCGGTCCTCTGTGGAGGAGTCCGTGAAGCGGTAGAGCATCTGGGCGGAGGTCGGGTGCAGTGCGGCCATCTGCTCGGGCGAGACCCAGGCGCTCGCCGACTTGCTCATGCTGGTGGCGAAGCCGACGACGGTCAGCGTCGCTCCGCTGGGGATCTCCAGCTTGGTGCCGAGGAGTTCCGTCCCGGGGGAGCCCTGGACGGGCCAGTTGATGACGATCTCGCCGGACGCGGTGGCCCAGTGGCCCTCAAGGAGCTCGATCCGGTCCACGGGGCCCGCCGGATCGGCCCGGCCCACCACGGTGAGGGTGCCGCCCGCCATCCAGAGCCAGTCCTTGGGGATGTCGACGACGGCCTGCCCGAACGGTCCGGCCGCGGCCTCCACCCCCGGCTGCCGGGCGGTCCGCGCCAACTGCTCCTGCGAGATCTTCGTGGTGTCGAAGGCCGCCACCGTATGGGCACCGCGCTGTGCGGTGTAGGCCTTGTCGAAGGGGCCCGAGGCGGCGCTCAGCAGCGCCAGCGCGAGCAGGACGGTCGTGGTGGAGCAGAGCACGACGAGCCCGATGACGAAGGTCTGGAGCCGGCGGCGCTTCACGGCCGCGCGGGAGGCTCTCCATACGGCGCTCACGCGGTCGCCTCCAGCGTGCTCTCGCGGGCGACCCGGCCGTCGGCGACTTCGATCAGCCGGCTGGCGCAGCGGGTGGCCAGCTGCGGGTCGTGGGTGACGATCAACAGGGTCTGGCCGATCTGGTTGAGGTCGATCAGCAGATCCATCACCTGCTCGCTCGACCGGCTGTCGAGGGCACCGGTCGGCTCGTCGGCAAGCAGCAGGGCCGGGCGGTTCATCAACGCCCGTGCGACGGCGACGCGTTGGCGCTCGCCGCCGCTGAGCGTCGCCGGATAGTCGTTCCGGCGTTCGGCGACACCGAGTTCGTCCAGGAGCTCCAGGGCGCGGTGGCGCGCCTGCCGGGCCGGGGTGCCGGTCAGCTGCGCGGCCAGCGCCACGTTGTCCAGGACGGGCAGGTCGTCGATGAGGTTGAAGAACTGGAAGATCATGCCGACGTTCCGCCGCCGGAACAGCGCCAGGCCGGTCTCGTTCAGTTTCCCGAGGTCGTGGCCCTGCACCTCGACTGTGCCCGAGGTCGGCCGGTCCAGGCCGGCCACCATGTTGAGCAAGGTGGACTTGCCGCAGCCGGAGGGGCCCATGACGGCGACCGCGTCCCCCGCCCTGATTTCCAGCGACAGGCCGTCCAGGGCCTTCGCGTCGCCGTACTCCTTGTGCACGTCGTCCAGTCGCACCACCACTTGCCGGGCACTGTCGTGATCAGTTGTCATGGCTCGAACTTAGGATGGAGTCCGCGGACGGGGCGTCGCCCCCCGGATGTATCCGTCCGGGCAGGTCATCCCGGGGGTGTACGGAGCTGCATCCGGGGGCTGATGTGGGGTGCGTCGTGCAGCTGCAAGGATGATCCGGTGTGGGGATCTGGGACGATCTGGCTGGTCATCGCCCTGGCGGCGGCAGTTGGCGCCGCCGGGTGTCTGTGCGTGGCGGTGGTCCGGGCGCGGCGGCTGCACCAGGCGGCCATCGAGGAGCGCGGCTGGCTGCTGGAGCGGGAGCGCGAGAGCGCGACGCGGACCGCGGTCGATGCCGAGCGGGCCAGGATCGCCGCCGAGCTCCACGACATCGTCAGCCACAACGTGAGCCTCATGGTGGTCCAGGCCGGAGCCGCCCGCGAGGTGCTGGCCACGATGCCTGCTGAGGCTGCGGCGGCGATGAGCGCCGTCGAGACCGCCGGGCGGAACACGATGACCGAGCTGCGGCACCTGCTCGGTCTGCTCGCACCCGCGCAGAACGGCGACGACGAGCCCTACGGTATGGACCTGTCACCGCAGCCGAGCTTGAGCCGGCTCAGCCCGCTGATCGACCGGATCGCCTTTGCCGGCCTGCCCGTGGAGATGCGTATCTCGGGTGAGCCACGCCCGCTGCCGACCGGGATCGATGTCACCGCCTACCGGATCATCCAGGAGGCCCTGACCAATGCCCTCAAACACGGGGACGGAGCGAAAGCCGAGGTGACGGTGCGATACGCGGACCACTACCTGCGAGTCGAGGTGCTGAACGGCGGACCGAGCATCCTGTCGGACAGCCGGCCCGCGCGGAAAGAGCCGGTCCCGGGCCAGGCAGACGGAACGGGACGCGGGCTGCTCGGCCTGCGGGAGCGGGTCGCCGTCTACGGCGGCGACCTGGACGCCCGCCGCCGCCTCGGCGGCGGCTACCGAGTCCGCGCCCGGATTCCGCTGGACCGGCCATGACGACGCACACCGAACCCGCCCCTCGCGTCGTGATCGCCGACGACCAGGAGCTGGTCCGCACCGGCTTCCGCCTGATCCTCACCGCCCGCGGTATCGATGTGGTGGGCGAAGCCGGCGACGGAGCCGAGGCCGTGGCCACCGTGCGGAGGCTGCGGCCCGACGTCGTACTGATGGACATCCGGATGCCCATCATGGACGGCCTGGAAGCCGCCCGCCGCATACTCGCGCAGGCCCCGGACTGCCGGGTGATCATGCTGACCACTTTCGACCTCGACCACTACGTCTACGCCGCCCTCGCCGCCGGAGCCAGTGGATTCCTGCTCAAGGACGTCACCCCCGCACATCTGGCCGCCGCCGTACGCCTGGTCGACACCGGTGACGCCCTGCTCGCACCCTCGATCACCCGTCGCCTGGTGGAGCGCTTCGCCCCCAGCGCCCCCAGAACCGGTTCGCGCCTCGCAACCCCGGCCGTCCACCGAGACCTGGCCGCACTGACGCCGCGCGAGCGCGAGGTACTGACGCTCATGGGCCGAGGTCTTTCCAATTCCGAACTGGCACGCGAACTGACGCTCAGTGAGGCGACCGTGAAGACCCACGTGGCCCGGATCTTCGCCAAACTGACCCTGCGCGACCGGGCCCAGGCCGTCGTCCTCGCCTACGAGACAGGACTCGTCTCACCGGGCGAGTCCGCTGACACCGCCAACCCCTGCCGATAGCCGGCGATTTTGGAGCCAGGCATGCCGACGCAGGCCCTCCTGTACCAGACGTGAAAAACCAGTTCAGCTTGGCGCTGATCACCCTGGTGTGACCTGGGGCTTCTGGTGAGGGACTACGGGAAGGCCGAGGGAGACCGGGCGGCTTCGCGCGATACGGTGGGCCTGCTCGCGCTTGCCCCGTAGGAGCGTGAGGTCGAGCCCTTCGATCTCACCTCGCCAGTCCTCCTGGACAGCCGGTTGGCGGCGTGCAATCAGGTCTTCCTCCAGTTCGTCGAGGCGGGGGACCATCTTTGGGTTGATGCTCAGCATGGGGCAGCGGATGTCCCGTTGACCGAACTAACTGGGATGCCGCCGGAGCTTTGTCCGAGGTCAACGGACAGTAACTGCACGGGGGTTCAGGGGGCTCCGATGGCTGATCCGCTCGACGGGCAGCGGGTCTGCCGCAACTGCATCGCCAAGTCCCGCATCGAAGAATGCGTACGCTGCGGAGCCCGGCGCGAGCCGGCCAGCCGCGACGCCCAGGGTCGCCCGCTGTGTCCGAACTGCCTGGTCACCGACCCCGCGAACGTCGAGGTCTGCATCAACTGCGGCAAGCGGCGACGAGTACAGAACCGCACCCCCCAACGGCCCTCTCTGCCCCAACTGTTGTCCCCTGCCCGTCCTTGTCTGCTCGATCTGCGGCCGCGCCGCACCCGGCACCCACTCCCGCCTGACCGGCCTGCCCCGCTGCGGCGGCTGCGACAGACGCCAGGCTCACTGCACCGCATGCGGGCGGCTACGAGGCATCCACTCCGGGACCGTCGAAGCGCCGGTCCGCGGTCCCTGCACCGCACCGGACGCCGAGCTCTGGCGCCCATGTCCCACCTGCGGGGAAGCGGAACGACTGCGCGCCGCCGGCCCGTGCCCTCGCTGCACTCTCAAGCAACGGCTCCACGAACTTCTCGCCGACGACTCGGGCTCCATACCCCCGAAGCTGCAGGCCCTCAACGACGCCCTGGCCGACACAGAACGGGCCGGCACGGCGATGCGCCGGCTCTGCGGCGGCATCGTCTCCACCGTCCTGTCCGATCTCGGCTCCGGCCATCGGCCCCTGACACACGAGGCCCTGGACGAACTCCCGGCGGGCAAGGTCGTCGAGCACATCCGCAGCGTGCTCGTGGCCACCGGCACGCTGCCCCAACGGGACGAGCAGATGGTCCGCCTGGAACGGCACGTGAACGATCTCGTCACCTCCCACGCAACCGCCGAGGGACGGAAAATCCTGCACCGGTACGCGACCTGGCACCTCCTGCGACGGCTCCGCCAACGCAGCCGCGGCAACGGCCCACTCCGTACAGCCGTTGCTCTCGTAGTCCCAGAGGCGACGATTCGGCCGGTGAACAAAGCTTCTCCAGCGCACCATCGCTGACCCGACCGAGCCCGGCCACAGGTACTTCTTCTGACGCTCGATCCGTCGAACTTCAGCGAGCGCTGCAGAGGACAGGCCATGGATGGTCGTGATGTCGTCTTGCATCCGAGGCCGACGCGAAAGCTCGGTACGGACGCGGCCAGGCCGTCTACGTGGCATCGGCCTTTCTGGTGATCGTCATGCCGGTCATCATCCCACCAGCGGACGCCATCCGGCCAGCACCGAGTGCAAGAGCTGAATACTGATCGACACCCGCTCTTCGCTGCGCGGGGCGGAGAGCCGCTCATCGGACCTTCTCATCGGGTCGGACTGTCAGGGTGAGCCGCTATCGTGCAGCCGTGACCGGTACCGGGCAGCGTCCACTGCTCTTCCTCGATGTCGACGGACCACTCATTCCCTTCGGCGCGGCGTCGCAGAAGTATCCGACTTTTCAAGCGAGTCCCGAACCACAGGGGAACCCGCTGCTGGCCACGATCAATCCCGAGCACGGGCGCCGGTTGGCGGCGCTGCCGTGCGATCCGGTCTGGGCCACCACATGGATGGCCGACGCGAACGAGTGCATCGCTCCGCGGATCGGCCTGCCCCAGCTGGACGTCGTGATCTGGCCGGAGCCATCCGACACGGATGAGCAGGACGAGCGGAACGGGCTGCACTGGAAAACCCGCACCCTCGTCCACTGCGCGGCTTTACCGACTCCCGGTCTGGCCAGGTGGGCTGTGAACTGGGCAGATGCGTCGCGTAAGTGTCCGTTACGACGGTATCCCGCTGGCGGTGTCGCTGACGGGTGGTAGCCGTAACGACGTCGCCTGGCTCATGCCGCTGATCGAGGCTGTCCCGCCAATACGCAGCGGGCGTGCACGGCCGCGCCGACGTCCCGCAGGGGCTCTACTCCGACGAAGACTACGACCACGACAGGTACCGCGGGCAGCTCCGGGCGGCCGGGATCACCCGGTCATCGACCCCCGCGGCACTGAACACGGCTCAGGGCTGGGCGTCCACCGATGGGTGGTCGGGCAGAGCTTCGCGCTGCGGTACTGGTTCCGCCGGTTACGCGTCCGCTGAGAGATGCCCGACGACATCCATGAAGCCTTTCTCATCCTCGGATGCGCGCTCATCTGCCGACGGCGTCTGAAATCATGCCCGTGGGATCAAAAACATTGGCCCTGGCCACAGTTGCTGCGTACCTTGCCTCCCGTGACCCGCCCCTACCCCGCACCTGTCGCACCCGCTCCTCCGCCCGGGCTGTTCTCCCGTGGGTATCTGGCGGCCACCACCAGTTTCGCGGCGGTGATGTTCCTGACCGGGTTCGCCGCGCTGGCGGTGATGCCGTTGCTGCCGGTGGCTGCCGAGGACCTCGACGGGGTTGCTCTGTATCCGCTGGTGGCGGGGGCGTTCGTGGCCGCGAGTCTGCTCGGCGGGGTGCTGGGCGGGGCGTGGGCGGACCGTGCCGGAGCCCGGCGGCCGTTGATCGCGGGGGTGGTCCTGACCGTCGTGACGCTGCTCGTCTCCGCTACCAGTACCACCATCTGGCAGCTGGCGCTCGGGCGTTTCGCAGACGGCATCGCGGCGGGACTGGTGGCGGTGTCTGTCAACGTGGCCATCGGCCAGTCCTACCCGGATCACATACGGGCTCGCGCCCTGGCCCTGATGAGTGCCTGCTGGATCGTGCCGTCACTTGCCGGTCCGCCGCTCGCCGGGCTCGTAGCCGCGTGGTGGTCCTGGCGGGCGGTGTTCTTCGGCCTCGCGGGCCTCACTCTGCTTCCGGCGGTGGCCGCAGTGTTGCTGCTTCGCGGGCGGGCGGTGCAGGGCGGAGCATCGCAGGGGGCCCAAGGGGCCGAGGGGCCCGTGCGGCGGCCCGCCCTGCCCGTTGCAGTGGCGGTGAGCGCGGCAGCGGCGCTCACTCAGTACGGCGCCTCCGCCTGGGACGTAAGGCACGCAATGTGCACGGTGTCTGGACTGGCACTGCTCGTGGTGTTCGCCCCGCGGCTGCTGCCGCCGCGCACCTGGCGGGCTGAGCGCGGGCTGCCCGTCACGGTGCTGCTGCGGGCGCTCACTTCGGGCGCGTACTTCACACTCGAAGCGTTCGTACCGCTGATGCTGAGTACGGCGCGGCGGGTGCCGGGCGTGGTGACAGGGCTTGCGTTCACCGGGGCCGCGCTCGCCTGGGCCGGAGCGTCCTGGCTGCAGGGGCGTCTGCAGGACCGGGTGCCGCGGCACCGGCTCGTTGCCGTCGGGGCCGGGGTGATGGCAGCCGCGGTTGCTCTGGCCGTATTGTGCACCCTGCCGACAGTACCCGCGGCTGCGGCGGTGACCTCGATGGTGCTGGCCGCTGTCGGCATGGGACTTGCGGCGCCATCGCTGACCCTGCTGTCCCTCACACAC
>NZ_JBIBVN010000039.1:0-64779 GCF_043080425.1 Streptomyces sp. NPDC015032
GGACGCGGCACTCGGCACGGACGGGGTGTTCTCGCGGCTGATCGGACTGGTCCTGCGCAGCCAGCTGCCCACCTGGTTCCAGCCGTACGCCGAGACGGAGTCCTGCGCCGCGTACATCTCCACGTACCAGGCGCAGTTGGTGTACGGGCTGTTGCAGACGGAGGCGTACGCGCGAGCCCTTCTCGGTGTCGACCACCCGAGCAGGGTCGACGAGATGGTGGCAGCCCGAATGGAGCGCCAGCGGGTCCTGACGGGCGAGAACCCTCCCGCCTTGTGGGTCGTCCTGAGCGAAGCCGCGTTGCTCCAGGAGGTCGGCGGACGTGCGGTCATGCGCGCACAACTGGAGCGGCTGTTGGACTTCCGCGACGGCCCCTGGGTGCAGATCCAGGTGCTTCCCTTCACCGCCGGCCAGCACACGGGAATGATGGGCTCGTTCACCCTGCTCAGGTTCGAGGACGACCCTGACGTGTTCTACGTGGAGAGCTACGACCGGGTCACATGACCGCCAATCCGCAGGTGATCAAGGAACGTTCGGTCGGCTACGCTCGCTTGCAAGCCACAGCCCTCTCCCCCGAGGACTCGGCGACACTGATCGCTCGCGTGATGGAGGAACGCTATGGGGACCAGTCATGACCTGACCGGAGCACAGTGGCGCAAGTCGACGTACAGCGGCAGCACCGGCGGCGATTGCGTCGAGTGCACCGTCACCGGCGGTGCGGCCTGGCGCAAGTCCAGTTACAGCGGAAGCACTGGCGGCGAATGCGTCGAGGTGGCCGACGGCCTCCCCTGCGCCGTCCCCGTCCGCGACAGCAAGAACCCCGACGGGCCCGTGCTGACCATCGGGGCGGATGCCTGGCAGAGCTTCGTGGACGGGCTCCGCTGACGTCACCGGAAGCCCTGCGACGGTGGGGGCTCGGGGCGACCACTGGTCGTCCCGGGCCCCTTTCCGTTCCCTCGTGGTATGCGGGATCCGCTACGCCGAGTAGCCCCTCGTCGCGATCCACGTCGCCAGCTTCTTCGTGGTCATCGTGTACTTGTGCGTCTTCGAGGAGCTGACCGCGATGTCCTCGATGACGGCGTTGTCACCGCTGCTGGTGTAGCCGACCACGGTGAGGTAGTGGCCCTGGTTGTACGCGTGCTTCCTGCCCTTGGTGTCGTACGCCGTGCCGTAGACGTTGGCCACGAGGGCGTAGCCCTTGTTGATGTCGAGCCTGATGTCCGCCTTCAGACGCTCGACCTGGGCCGACGTGGCGGTATTGCCGGGGATCCACTTGTTCTCGTACCACGAGGTCTTCCCCCGCGCGTTGAGGGCCTTGGTCACCAGGCCGATGTTGTCGGTCTGCTTGCCGTTCTGCTCGACCTGGAGGTCACCCGCCAGGGTCTCCTGGCTGACGGTCTTGCCCCGCTGGGTCAGCGCGAGCCGGGTCGCGGCCGGGCCGCAGTAGTAGTACGTCGACTGCGTCTGGAACGTGTACGCCGACAGCGTCTTCTGGGCCGGGTACCCGGCTTCCGACGACGGGTGCTGGGCGGCGGCGCTGCCCGCCGGGACGAGGATGGCGGCGGTGGCCAGCGCGGCGACCGCCGCGCCGACGAGCCGTGTGCGGCGGCGCGACGTGCTCGCCCGGTTCTCGGTGACTGTCACGTTCATGAGCGGAATTCCTTCCCCCGTGCCGCGCCACCGGACTGAACGGCGGTGCGGCAAGCCTGTGTTGACCGGTGCGGCGGCGGGGGCCACCTGCTGTTCGGCCGTCGCCCCCGCGGCTGCCGTACCAGCATCGGGGCGGCACGCACCGCACGGCGACAGCTTTCGGGCAGGACCGAATTCGGCGGCTCGGGCGAGGTCCGGGCGTTGCGGATCGCCGTGCAGCAGAGCAGCTCCGAGCGGGGTGAGGCTGTGGGTGGCGGACGAACGTCGTTGCACTCGCTCGGGGACGGCGAGCCCCGTCCGCGGGCATCTGCCGCACAACGCGGGCGGGGCCACGCGCCCACGTGGGGGCCGTTGGTCTCACGGGGTCTGTGTACGGCCACGCCTCCGGCCCTCGCGGGCGCGCGCTTCCCCACACGGCACCGGCCGCCGGATCGCCACAGCACACCGCGAGGGCGGCACGCGGATGCCGGTGACCCGGGCGTCAACCAGGCACGCCGAAAGGACGCACGGCAACCGGAATTGACCTTTTATCATCGGTCGACCAATTTGCGACCTTGCGGAGAAATGTGCAGCCAGCCGAATCTGGGGCGGCACCCAGTGCACTACCGAAAGGAATCGCTCGATGACTCACCGCAAGGTCTACCTGGCGGTAGGCAGGACGAACACGCGGATCTACCGCTTCGACCCGATCGACGGGGACACCCGTGTGGTCGAGAAAGTAGCGGCGTACGAGGCCGGTTACACCGCCATGGGCGCGCAGTACCGGGGCGACGACAAGGAGCCGCTGCTCTTCGCCGTCAGCGACAACCGGCTGGTCACCATCGACGTGGAGGCGGGCACGGTCTCGGACGCGGTCGTCGACGGGCTGCCGAGCGGCCAGAAATGGTTCGACGGAGACATGGACGTCGACGGGAAGAAGTTACTCGTCGCGGGCGACCCCGACCGACCCAGCTACACGATCGATGTGGTGACCCGGACGGCGACCCCCGGACACCGTCCGGGCTCCGGCCGGTGGGACGACTTCGCCCACCATCCGAAGGACGGCCGACTGATCTCGGTGGAGGGCGACAACGGCGACCTGCTTCATGTGGATCCGCGGAGGAACCCCATGAAGACCGTGCTCAAGAGGGGAGTCTTCCCACCCGCCGAGGCCAGCACGTCCAGCGGCTCCCGGAAGTCGTACTCGGCCACTTTCTTCGACTCCGACGGCCACTTCTACGCCGTTGACTCGGCAGGCAACGTCAACCGCCTCGACCTGAGCGGCAGCATCGTCCCCGACCGCGCGGAGCGGATCGGGAACGGGAAGATCCCCGTCGACGGCCTGGAGGTCGTGAACGGAGCCGGGCGCATCACACCGATGCCGATCCCGCCCAGCTACGACGAGATCGTCGTGACGAAGAAGTCCAGCGGTTCGTGGCCGAGCTACGATCCGCCGGGCAAGGTGTACAGCTTCCAGCTGACCGTCACGGCCGCCGCCAAGGCAGGCGGCGAGGGCAAAACGACCCGCAGGTTCCGGCTCTCCTTCGACCTGCGAACGACGCTTGGGACGAAGGTCGAGGCGTCCGGCGTCGACATCAAGCATGAGGACGGCAAGGTGTACATCGACTCCCAGACCGACCAGTTGCTGGAAGCGGGGAACTCGCGGCCCATCGCCGTACAGATCACCGTGCCGGGCGATCCCGCCAAGCTCCCGACCGAGTATCCGCTCGACGGGCTGAAAGCCACACGTCTGGCCTGACGCCTGCCCCGGGCCACCGCTTGGAGCGCGCTGTAACGCGTTCGCGGTGGCCCGGCGGCCCCGACCCCGCCCCGGCCGACACCCGGACGCGGACATCGAGCCGCACCGATCGACTCGGGCGCGTCAACTGATGTCATTCGTGCGGCTCAGACCGGCAGCTCCCAGATCAGCACCTCGGCCGCCCCGTCCGCTCCCCCCGCCCCGGCCGCCACCAGCTCCAGCCCCTCCTCGCCGGTGATCCGTGCCGCGTCGCCCCGCTCCAGCTCCTCGTCGCCGAGCCGTACGCCCCCGGCCACCACATGGACGTACACCCGCGCCGCGTCCGGCAGTACCGCCCGCTCCCCCGCGCCGAGCCTGCGCACGTGCAGTGTCGCACCGGCCGCCGGGAGCGCGTACGGAGTGGAGCCGGTGATGCCGGGAACGATCGTGTACGCGGGTTCGCCGCCCGGTTCGAGCGGGGCCAGCCACATCTGAAGGAACGTCAGCGGTCCTTCACCGTCGTTGCGTTCGACGTGACGGACGCCCGCCGCGGCGCTGAGGTGCTGGAGGTCCCCGGCCCGCACGACCGTGGCGTGACCGGTCGAATCGCGGTGGGTCAGCTCGCCCTCGACGACCCAGGTGACGATCTCCGTGTGGCTGTGCGGGTGTTCATCGAAGCCCGCGCCGGGCGCCAGCCGCTCCTCGTTGCACGCCAGGATCGCGCCGAAGCGCAGATTGTCCGGGTCGTAGAAGGTGCCGAAGGAGAAGGCGTGCCGGGACTCGATGCCGGCGGCCTCGTCCCCGCCCGTGAAACGGTCGTCGGAGCGCTGAACGGAAATCACCCGCCCACGGTAGCCCGGCGCGGGCCGCCCGGGACCGCCCCCGTGGGCCCGCGCCACGCCGCATCCCCCCGTCCGCCGCCCGGCGGCGCGACCCGCGGCCGCCCCGGCCCTCCGTGCCCGTCGCCCGATAAGGCAGTCTTGTGTCCGTGCCCCGACCCGATCCTGAGCAGCCCGCTGCGAACGACGCCCACCTGCATGCCGCGACCCTGAAACGGCTGGAGCAGTCCTCCGGCCGCCTGGCCGCCAATGCGATCGCCCGCATGGACGAGTCGCTGCCGTGGTACCGGGCGATGCCACCGGAGAACCGGTCCTGGATCGGCCTGGTGGCCCAGGCCGGAATCGCGGCCTTCACCGAATGGTTTCGGCATCCGGAGACCCCGCAGGCCATCTCCACCGATGTGTTCGGCACGGCTCCGCGTGAGCTGACCCGGGCGATCACCCTGCGGCAGACCGTCGAGATGGTGCGGACGACGATCGAGGTCATGGAGGCCGCGATCGAGGAGGTCGCCGCGCCCGGCGACGAGTCCGTGCTGCGGGAGGCGCTGCTCGTCTACGCGCGGGAGATCGCCTTCGCGACCGCCCAGGTGTACGCACAGGCCGCCGAGGCCCGGGGCGCCTGGGACGCCCGGCTGGAATCGCTCGTGGTGAACGCGGTGCTGTCCGGCGAGGCCGACGAGGGCGCCGTGTCACGCGCCGCGGCGCTCGGCTGGAACTCCCCCGAGCACGTCTGCGTGGTGCTCGGTACGGCTCCGGACGGCGACAGCGAGCTGACCGTGGAGGCGATCCGCCGGGCCGCCCGGCACGCGAAACTCCAGGTCCTGACCGGGGTGCTCGGCAACCGGCTGGTCGTCATCGCGGGCGGCAGCGACAACCCGTTGCAGGTCGCGAAGGCGCTGATCGGCCCGTACGCGGCAGGCCCCGTCGTCGCCGGGCCCGTGGTGCCCGACCTGCTGGCGGCCACCCGGTCCGCGCAGGCTGCGGCCGCCGGGCTCAAGGCGTGCGGCGCGTGGCAGGACGCCCCGCGGCCGGTGCTCGCCGATGATCTGCTGCCGGAGCGCGCGATGGCGGGTGACCCCGCCGCACGGGACCAATTGGTGGAGGAGATCTACAGACCGCTGGAAGAGGCGGGTTCCGCGCTCCTGGAGACGCTGAGTGTGTATCTGGAGCAGGCGAGCAGCCTGGAAGGCGCGGCCAGGATGCTCTTCGTCCACCCCAACACCGTGCGCTACCGGCTCCGACGTGTGACTGACGTCACCGGATGGTCTCCTTCCGATGTCCGCTCGGCGTTCACTCTGCGAATCGCCCTGATTCTGGGACGCTTGGCCGCCAGAGATCCACAGTCCTAGACTTTTGTCAGACATCAACAATTCCCCATACGGTTCTTCGTCCCTGTCCCCACGGGCGTTCCGGACCGTTCGCAAGAGAGAGTGTGAGGGTGCTCGTACTCGTCGCTCCCGGCCAAGGCGCTCAGACGCCCGGCTTCCTGACTCCCTGGCTCGACCTCCCCGGTGCCACCGACCGCATCGCGGCCTGGTCCGACGCCATCGGGCTCGACCTCGCCCACTACGGGACCGAGGCCGACGCCGAGGCGATCCGTGACACCGCGGTGGCACAGCCGCTGCTGGTCGCCGCCGGCCTGCTGTCCGCCGCCGCGCTCAACGCGTCGCCCGACGTCGTCGCAGGTCACAGTGTGGGCGAGATCACCGCAGCTGCCTTCGCCGGAGTCATCGGCGACGAGGCCGCGCTGCGTCTCGTACGGACCCGTGGGCTCGCCATGGCCAATGCCGCCGCCGTCACCGAGACCGGTATGGCGGCGCTGCTCGGCGGCGATCCCGAGGTGACGGTCCCTCATCTGGAGAAGCTCGGACTGACCCCGGCGAACGTCAACGGGGCCGGCCAGATCGTCGCCGCGGGCACCGCCGCGCAGATCGCCGCGCTGACCGAGGACAAGCCCGAGGGCGTACGCCGGGTGGTGCCTCTCAAGGTCGCCGGCGCCTTCCACACGCACCACATGGCGCCCGCCGTCGACCGGTTGCGCGAGGCTGCGACGGGGCTGAAGATCGCCGACCCGACCGTGGCATATGTCTCCAACGCCGACGGGAAGCCCGTCGCCATCGGCGACGAGGTCGTCTCCCGGCTGGTCGGCCAGGTGGCCAACCCGGTCCGCTGGGACCTGTGCATGGAGACCTTCAAGGAGATGGGCGTCACGGCGCTCGTCGAGGTGTGCCCCGGCGGCACCCTCACGGGTCTCGCCAAGCGCGCGCTGCCCGGTGTGCAGACCCTCGCGCTCAAGACCCCCGACGACCTCGACGCGGCCCGCGCGCTCATCACCGAGCACGCGGGCGCCTAAGGAGCCCGAGAGCATGTCGAAGATCAAGCCCGGCCAGGGCGCCCCGTACGCACGGATCATGGGTGTCGGCGGCTACCGCCCGACCCGCGTCGTGCCCAACGAGGTGATCCTCGAAACGATCGACTCGTCCGACGAGTGGATCCGCTCGCGCTCCGGCATCGCCACCCGCCACTGGGCCTCCGAGGAGGAGACCGTGGCCGCGATGTCGATCGAGGCGTCCGGCAAGGCCATCGCCGATGCCGGGATCACGCCCGACCAGATCGGCGCCGTGGTCGTCTCCACCGTCTCGCACTTCAAGCAGACCCCGGCCATCGCCACCGAGATCGCCCACAAGATCGGCGCGGGCAGGCCCGCTGCCTTCGACATCTCGGCCGGCTGCGCGGGCTTCGGCTACGGACTCACTCTCGCCAAGGGCATGATCGTCGAGGGCTCGGCGGAATACGTGCTGGTCATCGGCGTGGAGCGGCTCAGCGACCTCACCGATCTGACCGACCGTGCGACGGCCTTCCTGTTCGGCGACGGCGCCGGCGCGGTCGTCGTCGGCCCGTCCAAGGTGCCGGCCATCGGCCCGACCATCTGGGGCTCCGAGGGCGACAAGTCCGAGACGATCAAGCAGACCGTGGCGTGGGACAAGTTCCACGCCGAGCGCCCGGAGAAGTTCCCGGCCATCACGCAGGAGGGCCAGGCGGTCTTCCGCTGGGCCGTCTTCGAGATGGCGAAGGTCGCCCAGCAGGCGCTGGACGCGGCCGGGATCGCCCCGGAAGACCTGGACGTCTTCATTCCGCACCAGGCCAATATGCGGATCATCGACTCGATGGTGAAGACCCTGAAGCTGCCGGAGAGCGTCACGGTCGCCCGTGACGTGGAGACCACCGGCAACACCTCCGCCGCCTCGATTCCGCTCGCCATGGAGCGGCTCCTGGCGACCGGTCAGGCGAAGAGCGGCGACACCGCGCTCGTCATCGGCTTCGGGGCGGGTCTCGTCTACGCCGCGACGGTCGTTACCCTCCCCTAGGCACACCAGGCCTTTTCGGCCCGGACGCCAGAACCCTGCAGATAAACATCGAAGGAGCGCCAACATGGCCGCCACTCAGGAAGAGATCGTCAAGGGTCTCGCCGAGATCGTCAACGAGATCGCCGGCATCCCGGTCGAGGACGTCCAGCTGGACAAGTCCTTCACCGACGACCTGGACGTCGACTCGCTGTCCATGGTCGAGGTCGTCGTCGCCGCCGAGGAGCGCTTCGACGTCAAGATCCCCGACGAGGACGTGAAGAACCTCAAGACGGTCGGCGACGCCGCCGGCTACATCCTCAAGCACCAGGTCTGATCCGACCTGCTCCTGTGTCGCCACCCGGCGGTGGCGCCGCTGATTCACGACCCTCTACACGTGGAGAAGATTTTCCAGTGAACTCGACCAATCGCACCGTGGTCGTCACCGGTATCGGCGCAACCACTCCGCTGGGTGGCGACTCGGCGTCGACCTGGGAAGGTCTGATGGCCGGCCGATCCGGCGTCAAGCCTCTCGAGGGCGAACGTTTCGCCGAACTGCCCGTCAAGATCGCCGCGGTCGCGGCGGTCGACCCGGGCGACGTCCTGCCCCGTCCGCTCGCCCGCAAGCTGGACCGCTCGGCGCAGTTCGCGCTGATCGCGGCCCGTGAGGCGTGGGCGGACGCCGGCTTCACCGGCAAGGCCGGTGAGGACGACCAGGTCCGGCCCGATCGGCTGGGCTCGGTCGTCGCCTCCGGCATCGGTGGCGTGATCACCCTGCTCGACCAGTACGACGTGCTCAAGGAGAAGGGCGTACGCCGCGTCTCCCCGCACACCGTGCCCATGCTCATGCCCAACGGCCCGGCCGCCAACGTCAGCCTGGAGGTCAACGCCCAGGCCGGTGTGCACACCCCGGTCTCCGCCTGCGCCTCGGGCGCCGAGGCGATCGGGTACGCCGTCGAGATGATCCGCACCGGCCGTGCCGACGTGGTCCTCGCCGGCGGCACCGAGGCGGCGATCCACCCGCTGCCGATCGCGGCGTTCGCCAACATGATGGCAATGTCCAAGAACAACGACGAGCCCCAGAAGGCCTCCCGTCCGTACGACACCGGCCGTGACGGCTTCGTCCTCGGCGAGGGTGCCGGGATCGTCGTCCTGGAGTCCGCGGAGCACGCCGCCGCGCGCGGCGCCAAGGTCTACTGCGAGGTGCTGGGCCAGGGGCTGTCCGCGGACGCCCACCACATCGCGCAGCCCGAGCCGACCGGTCGCGGCATCGCCACCGCGCTGCAGAACCTGCTGGACCAGACGGACCTCAAGCCGTCCGAGGTCGTGCACCTGAACGCGCACGCCACGTCCACGCCGCAGGGCGACGTCGCGGAGGTGAAGGCACTGCGCAAGGTGCTGGGCGACGACCTCGACCATGTCGCGATCTCCGCGACGAAGTCGATGACCGGCCACCTGCTCGGCGGCGCGGGCGGCGTCGAGACCGTCGCGACGGTCCTGGCGCTGCACCACCGGATGGCTCCGCCGACGATCAACGTGGAGAACCTCGACGAGGAGGTGGAGGCGGACGTCGTGCGCGACGAGCCGCGGCCGCTGCCCGAGGGGCCGATCGCCGCGATCAACAACTCGTTCGGGTTCGGCGGGCACAACGTGGTCCTGGCGTTCCGCAGCGTCTGACCTGCGGTCCGCAGCATCTGACCTGCGGTCCGTAGTCCTGGTACGACGAAGCCGCCTTCCCTGCGGGGAAGGCGGCTTCGTACGTTGCGCGGGGCGTTCCCGCTTCCCGGGCCGGGGCTGTGCCCCGGACCCCGCGCCTCACACGCCGGCGAGGCTGGAATGCGCACGGCCCCGGCAAGGTCAAGCCCCTCCGGCGATTGAGAAGCGGGAGCACGGGGCAGCGCCCCCGCATCGTGCCGTCACACCACCTGGTGCAGCCATCGCACCGGCGCGCCCTCGCCCGCGTGCCGGAAGGGCTCCAGCTCGTCGTCCCACGGCTTGCCGAGCAGCTTGGCGATCTCGGCCTCCAGGTCGCTCTCGCCCTGCACGGACCGCGCCAGCGCCGCCCGCAGCCGGTCCTCGGGCACCAGGATGTCGCCGTGCATGCCGGTGACGGCGTGGAAGATGCCCAGTCCGGGCGTGGAGCTGTAGCGCTCGCCCTCCGATGTGGAGCTCGGCTCCGCCGTCACCTCGAAGCGCAGCAGATCCCAGCCGCGCAGCGCCGAGGCCAGCTTCGACGCCGTGCCGGGCCGGGCCTGCCAGGAGAACTCGGAGCGCCAGGTGCCGGGCGCGGCCGGCTGTCTGATCCAGTCGAGCTGGACCCGCACACCGAGGACACCCGCCACGGCCCATTCGACATGGGGGCAGAGCGCGCGCGGTGCGGAGTGAACGTACAGAACTCCACGTGTCGTCACCGGGACCTCCAGTGTGGGACGAAGTTCGCCTTTCCCTGCGGCCTCGCGCCCGTACCGTCTCTTCTCAGCCGGCTCCCGAGGTTGTCGTCAGTAAACAGCATCGGGGTGAATCTCCTGAAAGAGGACCGTATGTGACGTGATGTGATTTACGGAATGCCACCCGAGTGGAGCCGGGCGAGGGAATGCGCCGCTGGTTCGACGAGGAAAAACTACCGCGCGGCGGGGGCCGAGGTGTGACGTACGGTCGGTCCTGGGCACATCATTCGCCCGGCTTTCACCCTGCGGGGCACCTGGGTCTTTCACCAGGTGCCCCGAGGGATTGCCCTGGGCACAACCGAGGGGAACAAGGGATGCAGGATCGTTCCGCCCGTCACCGTTCGCGGAGCGCGGCCGCTGTCCTGGCAACGGTCTCGTTGTTCGTCGCGGCCGTTCTGACCGGATGCGACGCCGACCGGGACGGGACGACGAAGGGGGCGTCGGCCGGGCAGCGGCGGCCGTCCGCCCGGCCCGGCCCGGTCTGGGACCGCAGCCCGGAGTCGGTGGCCGCCGTGGGTGACTCCATCACCCGTGGCTTCGATGCCTGTTCGGTACTGGCGGACTGTCCCGAGGTGTCCTGGGCGACCGGTTCGGACACGGAGGTGCGCAGCCTCGCCGTCCGGCTGCTCGGTGCGTCGGGGGCCGCCGCGCGCAGCTGGAACCACGCCGAGACGGGAGCCAGGATCGCACAGTTGCCGGAGCAGATGGCACGGGCCGCGAAGGAGAAGCCGGATCTGGTGACGGTGATGATCGGCGCCAACGACGCCTGCCGGGACTCGGCGCAGCTCATGACGCCGGTGGCGGATTTCCGGGCGTCGTTCGAGGCGTCGATGCGTCAGCTGCGGGCCGGGGCGCCGAAGGCGCAGGTGTACGTGTCGAGCGTGCCGGATCTCAAGCGGCTCTGGTCGACGGGGCGCGACAACGCCCTGGGCAAGCAGATCTGGAAGCTGGGGATCTGCCGGTCGATGCTGGCGGACGCGGACGACATGAGCGCGCAGGCCGTGGCCCGGCGCGCCTCGGTGCAGGAACGGGTCGTGGCGTACAACGAGACACTGCGGAAGGTCTGCGCGAAGGATCTGCGCTGCCGCTACGACGGCGGGGCGGTCTTCGACTACGCGTTCACCGGCAAGCAGCTCAGCCAGTGGGACTGGTTCCACCCGGGGCGCAACGGGCAGGCGCGGCTGGCGGAGATCGCGTACCGCAATGTCACTTCGGCCCGGCCTCCGGCGTAGGCTTTGTGATCATGGACACGGGTTCGAGCACGGTGACACGCGCGGAAGAGTTCGGCACTCTCGCGGACGGCGCCGTCGTGCACCGCTGGACACTCGAACGGGGCGGTACGCGGGTGCGCGTGCTGACGTACGGCGGCATCGTGCAGTCGGTCGAGGTGCCCGGCCGGGACGGAGCGCGGGCGGATGTCGCGCTCGGGCTGCCGGATCTCGCCGGGTACGAGACGTTCACCGGCCCGTATTTCGGCGCGCTGGTCGGGCGGTACGCGAACCGGATCGGCGGGGCCCGCTTCGAGCTGGACGGGCACACGCACCGGGTGACGCGGAACGAGGGACGCAACCATGTGCACGGCGGGGCCCGGGGCTTCGACAAGCGCGTGTGGCGGGCGCGGGAGGTGGCGGACGGTGTCCGGCTGTCCCTGGTCTCCGAGGACGGCGAGGAGGGCTTCCCTGGGCGTCTGGCGGTGTCGGCGGCGTACACCCTGGACGAGGACGGGGCGCTGCGGATCGCGTACCGGGCGACGACGGACGCCCCGACGGTGCTGAACCCGACCAATCACACCTACTGGAATCTCGCGGGCGCCGGCAGCGGCAGCGCGCTCGGGCAGATGCTGCGGATCGCGGCCGGACGGATCACCCCGGTGGACGCCGAGTCCCTGCCGACGGGCGAGTTCCTGCCGGTGGACGGGACCCGGTTCGACTTCCGTGAGCCGGCGCCGGTCGGCCCGGACTACGACCACAATTTCGTGCTGGACGGGACCGGGGCGGGTCCGGCGGCCGAGCTGTACGACGCGGGGTCGGGGCGCGTCCTGACCGTCACCACGACGGAGCCCGGGATGCAGCTGTACACGGCGGACCACCTCGACGGGCGGCCGTTCGGGCCGTGCGCCGGGATCGCCCTGGAGACCCAGCACTTCCCGGACTCCCCGAACCGGCCCGGATTCCCGAGCACGGTGCTGCGGCCGGGCGAGGAGTACGTCTCGACGACGGTGTACGGATTCTCGGTGCGCTGACGCCTCACCACGGCGCAGAGGAGCCCGGCAGCGGTGTCCTGCGCCGAGCAGCGGAAGAGCCCCGCAGCGGTGTCAGGTGCCGCTCCGGGGCTCTCCCGTACCGGGAGGGAGGGGGCGCCCGCTACTCCTTGATCTCCACGGCCGCCGTCAGGCGTACGTCGGCGAGCGAGCGGGCCGCCTGCACCTCGTAGGTGCCGGGGACGAGGGTCCAGTCGTACGCCGTCTCGTCCCAGATCTCGTACGCGCGCCGCTCCAGCGGAATCACCGCTTCGGCGGTTTCGCCGGGTGCCGCCTCGACCCGTGCGAAGCCGGCCAGCCAGCGGACCGGGCGTTCGGCGGTGTCGTCCCGGGGCGCGAGGTAGAGCTGGACGGTCTCGGCGCCGGGCCGGGTGCCGGTGTTGCGGAGCCGGACGGTGGCGCTGTCGGGGCCGGCCGTCAGGCTCTCGTACTCCCAGGTGGTGTAGCCGAGTCCGTGTCCGAAGGGGTACGCGGGCGCGGCGCCGGCCTTCTCCCAGGCGCGGTAGCCGACGAAGACCCCCTCGTCGTAGTGGAGTGCGCCGCCGGTGGGGGTGGTGTTCGAGACCGGGACGTCGGCGAGCGCGACCGGCCAGGTGGTCGGCAGACGGCCGCCCGGTTCCTCGGCGCCGAGCAGGACGTCCGCCAGCGCGTGGCCGGCCTCCTGGCCGGGGAACCAGCCGAGCAGCACCGCGGCGACCTCGTCGCGCCACGGGAGCTCCACCGGGGAGCCGGAGTTGACGATCACGACGGTGTTCGGGTTGGCGGCGGCGACGGCCCTGACGAGGTCGCCCTGGTGGCCGGGGAGCCTCAGGTCGGTGCGGTCGAAGCCCTCGGACTCGACGCGCTCGGTGGTGCCGACGACGACGATCGCGGTGTCCGCGGCGCGGGCCGACTCGACGGCCTCGGCGATCAGCTCCTGGGGGTCGCGGCGCGGGCCGAGGTGGCAGAGGGAGAACGAGACACCGGGGATCGGTGCGTCGTCGCCCAGGGTGTCGGGGATCTGCCGCAGGGAGACCTCGACGGGTTCGCCCGCGGCGAGGTGGATCCGGCCGCGCTCCAGGGGGTTGCCGAAGAACGCCTCGCCGGGGTCGGTGGAGCCGGTGACGCGGTGGACCTCGTCGTACAGGGTCTCGCCCGCGACGGTCAGGCCGAGCGCTCCGGTGCCGCGGGTTCCGAAGACGTGCTCGCCGCCGTCGCGCGGGACGAAGGTGCCGGTGATCTCGACGCTGTGCAGCGTCCGGCGGGTCACGCCCTCGGGGAAGTCGGTGCCGACCCACTGGACGGTGCCGCTGTGCAGCGGGGCCGAGCCGATGACGGTGCCGGCTTCGTCGTAGCAGACGGCCCTGAGGTCGAAGCCCTTCTCGGCGGGGGTGAGTTCGTCGTTCGGGTCGGCGCCGACGCGGTAGTCGAGCACGCCCTCGGGCAGGGCGGCGGCGAGGCCGTCCAGCGGCGAGACGATGTGGTGCGGGAAGACCTGGGCGGAGCCGCCGCCGAGGACCCGGGCGTCCCGGGCGAGGGCCCCGCTGAGCGCGACCTTGCGGACGGCGGCCGGGTCGATGGGGAGCGCGGCGCGTTCGTTGCGTACGAGGACGAAGGAGCGGTGGGCGATCTCGCGGGCCAGCGCATCGCCGTCGGCGGTCGCGGGGTACGCGGTCTCGTCCACGACGGGCGGGGCGCCGTCCAGGATGCCGACGCGGGCGGCCAGCCGCAGCACATTGCGTACGGCTCCGTCGACGACGGACTCCTCGACCTCACCGGCGCGCACCGCGTCGGCGAGCGCCTGGCCGTACACCGTCTTCGGGCCCGGCATGGCGACGTCGAGGCCGCCGACGGCGGTGGCGACGGTGGAGCGGGCGGCCAGCCAGTCGGAGACGATGTAGCCGTCGAAGCCCCATTCGCCGCGCAGCACGGCGTTCTGCAGGTAGCGGTGCTCGGTCATGGTGGAGCCGTTGACCTGGTTGTACGCGGCCATGATGCCCCACGGGTGGGCGTTCTTGACGATCCGCTCGAACGGGGCGAGGTAGATCTCGCGCAGGGTGCGCGGGGCGACGATGTTGTCGACGGTGAAGCGGTCGGTCTCGGCGTCGTTGGCGACGAAGTGCTTGACGGTCGTGCCTACCCCGCCGTCCTGCACGCCGAGCACATAGCCGGTGCCGATCTCGCCGGTGAGGTACGGGTCCTCGCTGTACGCCTCGAAGTGGCGCCCGCCGAGCGGCGACCGGTGGAGGTTCACGGTCGGGGCGAGGAGGACGTGCACCCCCTTGCGGCGGGCCTCCTGGGCCAGCAGCCGGCCGGCCCGGCGGGCCAGCGCCGGGTCCCAGGTCGCGGCGAGCGCGGTGGGCGAGGGCAGGGCGACGGACGGATCGTCGGCGCTCCAGGCGACCCCGCGGACGCCGATCGGCCCGTCGGACATCACCAGGGAGCGCAGCCCGACGGCGGGGAGTCCGGGCAGCGACCACATGTCCTGCCCGGCCAGCAGCCGCGCCTTGTCGTCGAGCCCGAGTGCGGCCAGCGCCGCGTCGACCGCGGCCTCGCGGGCCGCATCGGGGTTGGTGGGTGTGGACGCGCCTGCCACGGCCGTACCTCCTCGTCGGTGTCCTGCACTGAATGTCTCCATACTGACTCCATAACCGGTAGAGCAGTAGGTTTCGTTATACTTCTGTAATTTATCGGGATGGCGTACGGTCCTCGGGGCGGGACCGATGGAGCACCGAAAGGGGCCGGGGCGATGGTGCGGGCCAGAAGCACGGAGCGGCGGGCGGAGATCCTCCGCGCCACGCTGGAAGTGATCGCCGAGCGTGGCTACCGCGGCGCCTCGCTGAGCGCTGTCGCCGAGCGGGTCGGCCTCAGCCAGCAGGGGCTCCTGCACTACTTCCCGACCAAGGAGGCGCTGCTCGTCGCCGTGCTGGAGGACCGCGACCGATGGGACACCGGCGGTGGCACCCGGAGCGGCGGGAGCGACGGGACCTGGCGGATCGACCTGCTGAACTCGCTCGTCGAGTACAACGCGATGCGGCCCGGCATCGTCCAGACGTTCTCGGCGCTGCTCGGCGAGAGCGTGACGGAGGATCATCCCGCGCGGGAGTTCTTCACCCGCCGCTACACCCAGGTCCGGGCGAGCATGGCGGCGACGCTGCGCGCGGAGTACGGCGAGCGGCTGCCCGGCGGCCTGACTCCGGAGCGCGCGGCACCGCTGCTGGTGGCGGTGCTGGACGGGCTCCAGTACCAGTGGCTCCTCGACCCGGACTCGGTGGACATGCCGGCGGCGTTCCAGGATTTCCTGGCGTTGCTGCGGCCGGCGGAACCACCCGTTCCAAAGAACCCCCGGTCCTGATATGACCTGCGGCGACGTCAGTACGGCACGACCGACGGGCCCCACCTCCGGGTGATTTCCGGGCGGTCTACGCGCGTCCGGGCGAGGGGCACCCTCCCGGGCCCCCAGGGTTGGCCGCATGACTTCCAAGCCCACCGGACCTTCCTCCGGCCTGCCCTCCCGCCGCACCCTGATCACGGGTGCCGCCGCCGGTGCCGCCGCGCTCGCCACGACCGCGGCCGGCAGCGCAAGTGCCGCTGTCCCCCGCACCGTTGACGCCGCCGCCGCATCCGGCACCGCGCTCGCGCCCACGGCCGCCCCCGGCTCGGACTGGGACGCCTGCCTGACCGTTGCCCGCGCCATCCTCGTACGCGACGAACAGGACCAGCCGCTGGTCCCCCACTACCGCGACATCCTGCTGTCCAAGGGCCTGCCGCGCAGCCGCAAGCCCCCCAAGAAGGTGCTGGTCGTCGGCGCGGGCCCGGCCGGGCTCACCGCCGCGCATCTGCTCCGCAACGCCGGGCACACCGTCACCGTCATCGAGGCCAACGGCAACCGCGTCGGCGGCCGGATCAAGACCTTCCGCAAGGGCGGCCACGAGCACGCGAAGGCGCCGTTCGCCGACCCGAAGCAGTACGCCGAGGCCGGCGCCATGCGGATCCCCGACAGCCACCCGCTCGTCACCGGGCTCATCGACAGCTTCGACCTCAAGCGCCGCCGCTTCTACCTGGTGGACGTCGACGCCGGGGGCCGGCCCGTCAACCACACCTGGATCCACGTCAACGGCATCCGGATGCGCAAGGCCGACTACGCGGCGAAGCCCCAGGCGATCAACCGCTCGTTCGGCGTCCCCGCCGCGTTCGAGAACAAGGCCGCCGCGGTGATCGTGCGGGAGGCGTTCGCGCCCGTGCGCAAGGAGTTCGAGGGCAAGGAGGGCCGGGAGCTCGTCGAGGGCTGGGCACGGGTGATCCAGCGGTACGGGCACTGGTCGATGTTCCGCTTCCTGACCGAGGCGGCCAAGCTCGACGAGCGCACCATCGACCTCGTCGGCACGGTCGAGAACCTCACCTCGCGGCTCCATCTCGCCTTTGTGCACAGCTTCATCGGGGCCTCCCTGATCAGCCCGGACACCGCGTTCTTCGAGCTGCCGGACGGCACGGCCACCCTGGCCGACGCGATGTACGAGCGGGTCAAGGACGTGGTGCGGCTGGACCGCCGGGCCACCAGGATCAGTTACGGCACCGACAGCGTCGAGGTCGAAACGATCTCCGAGGGCCGCGACGGCAAGCCGCTGGTGCGTCAGACCTTCCGCGGCGACCGGGCAATCATCACCGTGCCGTTCTCCGGGCTGCGCCACATCCCCGTCGCCCCCGCGCTCTCGTACGGCAAGCGGCGCGCGATCACCGAGATCCACTACGACGCCGCGACCAAGGTGCTGCTCGAATTCAGCCGCCGCTGGTGGGAGTTCGAGGAGAAGGACTGGAAGACCGAGCTGGAGAAGATCAAGCCCGGCCTCTACGACGCCTACCGGCTGGGCAAGGCGCCGGCCGACGGCTCGCTGCTGGGCGCCCACCCCTCCGTACCGCCCGGTCATCTCCCGCCCAACCAGCGCGTGCACTACGCGGCGTACCGGGCCACCGCGCGCAACCAGCCCGAGGCGGCACATGTCATCGGTGGCGGATCGGTCACCGACAACCCCAACCGCTTCGTCTTCCAGCCGTCCCACCCGGTCGAGGGCAGCGCGGGCGGCGTGGTGCTCGCCTCGTACAGCTGGGCCGACGACGCGCTGAAGTGGGACTCGCTCGACGACGACGAGCGCTACCCGCACGCCCTGGGCGGAGTGCAGGACGTGTACGGGCAGCGCGTCGAGGTCTTCTACACGGGGGTCGGCGCCACCCAGTCGTGGATGCGCGACCCGTACGCGTACGGCGAGGCCTCGGTGCTGCTGCCGGGCCAGCACACCGAGTTGTTCGCCGATGTGCGCTCGGCCGAGGGGCCGCTGCACTTCGCCGGCTGCCACACCTCGATCAAGCCGGCCTGGATCGAGGGGGCCCTGGAGTCGGCGGTCAGGTCCGCGCTGGAGGTGCACAGCAGCTGACCGGGGCCGGGCGATACCGCTCGACGGGCGTTGTGCGGCAGGCGTTACGCGGCAGGCGTTGTTCGGCGGGCCGGGCCCGGGGTGACGCCCGGTCCGACGAGCACCGGTCCGGCGCCCCGGCCGGGGGCCAGGCTCTCAGAGCCTGTCGGGTGACCTTCGATCGGGTAGCGGACGCGGTCTGGTGCGTGCGATTCCAAGGCGCCGGGATGTCCTCGTAGCGGAGCTACTTGGGCATTTCGGCAACGCGGGAAGCGTGCGTGCCAGGGCGTGGCCGCCCGATCAGAGGTCACCCGACAGGCTCTCAGCCCTTGTCGAGGGTGTACGGGGCCGGCGCCGCGTCCTCGGCCGCGTCCTCGGCCTCGTTCTCGTCGGGCGCCACCAGGTCCCGGGCCAGCAGGGTGGCTCCGGCGACGGCGCCCGGCATCAGGAAGACGGCGACGAACGGGACGAGGAAGGCGAGCCCCAGCGGCACACCGAAGCCGAGCGTCAGCATGCGGCGGCCGCGCAACAGGGCCAGGCGGTCCTTCAGGACCATGCCGCGGCGCTGGAGCGCCACGGCGGTGAGCTCCTCGGAGAGGAAGTAACCGGTGACGCAGAAGCCGATCGCGGGGACGACCGTCTGGCCGACGACCGGAACGAATCCGAGGGCGAAGAGCAGCACGGAGTACAGCCCCACCCGCACCAGGACGCGGACGCTGTCACGGGCGGAGATCCACAGCTCCCGCCAGAGCGACAGCCCGGACTCGGGGACCTCGCCGCCCTCGGTACGGTCGACCTGCTCGGACAGCGACTCGTAGAAGGGCTGGCCGACCAGCAGCGTCACCGCGGTGAACGTGATCACCGCGAGGAAGAGCCCGAGGGCGAAGACCAGCACGGTCAGGGTGGTGCGGAGCAGACCGGACCAGGGGGACGACCAGTCGTCGGCGAAGGGGGTCGCCCAGGCCACCAGGTCGTCGGCGCCGTAGCCGAGGCCGACGAGTGCCGCCGCGTACAGGACGAGGGTGATGAGCCCGGGCAGCAGCCCGAAGCCGAACCAGCGGCCGTGCCGCCCAGCCCATCGCTGTCCTTTTATCAAGTAGTTGAAGCCCGCCCCGAGATCACGCATGACGTCAGCGTACTGGTGGGGCGGGGCCGCTCCCGGCGCGGTGTGCCCGGTGGGCGGCGGAGGGCCGCACTCCGGCAGGAGTACGGCCCTCGGTCGTCGCGAACGGTGCGAGCGGTCAGACGACCGACAGCTCCACCTTGATGTTGCCGCGTGTGGCGTTCGAGTACGGGCACACCTGGTGGGCCTTCTCGACGAGCGACTGCGCGGTGGCGGTGTCGACGTTCGGGATGGTGGCGCTGATCGCGACCTCCAGGCCGAAGCCGCCCTCGGCGGTCTTGCCGATGGAGACCGCGGCGGTCACCGTGGAGCCGGAGATGTCGGCCTTCTCCTGACGGGCCACGACGCCGAGGGCTCCCTGGAAGCAGGCGCTGTAGCCGGCCGCGAAGAGCTGCTCCGGGTTGGTGCCCGCGCCGCTTCCGCCCATGGCCTTGGGCGGGTTGACGACGACGTCGAGGTTGCCGTCGTCGGACGAGACGCGGCCGTCACGGCCGTTCTCCGCGGTGGCGACGGCGGTGTAGGCGACGGTGATGTCCGAAATAGCCATGGCTGGGAAATCCTTCTGCTGTGCGCCGCGACTCGCGCTCACGATCGCGACGGCCGGTGGATGGGACTGACGGGGCGCCGGGGTCGCTGTCAGGCGAGGGAAACGATCATCTTTCCGGTGTTCTCGCCGCGCAGCAGACCGAGGAAGGCTTCGAAGCCGTTCTCGATGCCCTCGGCGAAGGTCTCGCGGTACTTCAGCTCGCCCGAGGCCAGCCAGCCGGCGGCCTCCTGGACGAACCGCGGCTGGAGCGCGGCGTGATCGCCGACGAGCATGCCCTGGATGCGCAGCCGCTTGCCGATGACCAGGGCGAGGTTGCGCGGGCCGGGTGTCGGCTCGGTGGCGTTGTACTGGGCGATCATTCCGCAGACGGTGACGCGGCCGTGCACGTTGAGCGAGGAGATCGCGGCTTCGAGGTGCTCACCGCCGACATTGTCGAAGTAGACGTCGATGCCCTCGGGGGCGGCTTCGCGCAGCTGCTCGGCGACCGGGCCGTTCTTGTAGTTGAAGGCCGCGTCGAAGCCGTACTCCTCCACGAGGAGCCTGACCTTTTCGTCGGAACCGGCCGAACCGATGACCCGCGAAGCACCCTTGAGCTTCGCCATCTGGCCGACCTGGCTGCCGACCGCACCGGCCGCGCCGGAGACGAAGACGGCGTCGCCCTCCTTGAAGGAGGCGACCTCGAACAGGCCCGCGTAGGCGGTGAGACCGGTCATGCCGAGCACACCGAGATAGGCGGAGAGCGGGGCGAGCGACGGATCGACCTTCACGGCGTGCTGGGCCGGGACGTCGGCGTACTCGCGCCAGCCGAGGCCGTGCAGGACGTGGTCGCCGACCGCGATGCCGTCCGCGTTCGACGCGATGACCTCGCCGACCGCCCCGCCGTCCATGGGGTGGTCGAGCTTGAAGGGCGGGGTGTACGACTTCACGTCGTTCATCCGGCCCCGCATGTACGGGTCGACCGAGAAGTACAGATTGCGGACGAGGACACGGCCCTCGCCGGGAGCGGTGACCGGGGCCTCACGCAGCGCGAAATCCTCGGCCTTCGGCCAGCCGTGGGGGCGGGCGACGAGGTGCCATTCACGGCTGGACGCGGGAAGTGCTGCAGGCATGGGCTCGGGGTCTCCTCGATGTCTCACGGGGTGGGGAGGCTTCGCCCAAACCGGCCGGGACCGGCGGCGAAGCAGAAATACTTCAGAACGTGAAACAACCATGCTCCTCGATATTTCATATTGTCAAGTAACCGGTTATCGTGGGTGTCATGGCGACCCCCCGTAGAGACCCTCTGACCCTCGAAGTCGTCGAGCTCATCGGCACCGTCGTGGCGCGCTACTACGAGGAGTACGAGGAGGCCGCGGCGGCCCACTCCCTCACCGGCGCGCAGGCGCGCGTCCTCGGCCTGCTCTCGCTGGAGCCGATGCCGATGCGCAGGATCGCCCAGAAGCTGAAGTGCGAGCCGTCGAACGTCACCGGCATCGTCGACCGGCTGGAGACGCGCGGCCTGGTGGAGCGCAGGCCGGATCCGGCCGACCGGCGGGTGAAGCTGGCCGCCCCGACGGAGCTGGGCGCGCGGACCGCGCAGCAGCTGCGCGACTCCCTCACCTTCGCCCGGGAGCCGCTGGCCGAGCTGTCGGAGGAGGACCGGACGATGCTGCGGGACCTGCTGCGGCGGATGCTGGGCGGGCCGGGCCCGTCCGCCGGGCAGGC
Organism: Streptomyces sp. NPDC015032; assembly: GCF_043080425.1. Taxonomy (NCBI): domain Bacteria; kingdom Bacillati; phylum Actinomycetota; class Actinomycetes; order Kitasatosporales; family Streptomycetaceae; genus Streptomyces; species Streptomyces sp. NPDC015032. The sequence goes on from NZ_JBIBVN010000039.1 coordinate 21,020, forward strand.
CCTGCGGACCGCGGTGTGGAACCGTTGAATCCATGACCGCTCCCGCTCCCTTCGGCCCCCGTGAGTTCCAGCTCGTCCTGTTGCGCCGGATGGCCGACCATCAGCCCGCCCTCGTCGAGATGGCCCGGCAGGAGCTGAGCGCCTCGCTCGCCGAGATGCGGGAGGCCAACCGCCGCTGGCAGGCCATGGTGCGGGCGCCGCGGGGGCGGGGCGCCCTGCGCCGCTACCGTTCGGTGCTCGGCCAGCCCGAGTCGTCCGCATGCCGCACGATCGGCGATCTGGAGTGCGACGCGCTGCTGTGGCCGGTGCCGCTCTGGCCGGATCTGCGGTTCGAGGTGATGGTCGCGCCGGGCGGGGCCGTATGGAACGAATGGCTGGTCCGGGCGCCGGGAGCAGCGGGCCCCGAGTTGCGCACGATCGAGGATCTGCGTCCCTGGTCGGGCACGGTGGACGAGGTGGCACGGGCTTTCGCGCCGGCCCGCCCGGTGGAGGGCAGCGCGCCGACCCGGTGGGCGCTCGCGATCGACGCGCCGGGCTCGGGCGAGTCATACGTCGCCGAGTTCACCTGGGGGCTGTTCCAGCGACTGCTGCCCGGCTGACCTCCACATACCTCGCGCGCTGTCACTCCGTCGGCTCCGTACCTCCTACGGCTCATCCCGACGCGCGCGACGACTCCGAACGGCTCACGATGCGAAGAGAGCCGGCTGCCGCCGGAACCCCCTCAGCGCTCTCGGGAGAACCCGCCGTGACCGTCAGCCTTGAGCAGTTGCGCCGTTGCCATGTCGCCGTCGACCTCGGAGCCGCCCGGACCCGCGTCTATATCAAGGGACTCGGGCTCGTCGTGGACGAGCCGAGCGCCGCCGCCATGAACACCCGTACCGGCTCACTCATCGCCGTCGGCGCACTCGCCGAACAGATGACGGGCCGCACCCCCGACTACATCCGGGTGGTCCGCCCGGTCACCGGCGGAACCGTCATCGACATCGAGATGGCCCAGCGCATGCTCCGCCAGCTGCTCGGCGACAAGCTCCGCCGCCAGCTGCGCCGCAAGCCCCGGCTGCGGGCCGCCGCCTGCACACCGCACGACAGCGATCCGCTGGCCCAGCGGGCCACCGTCGAGACGCTGGTGGGGCTGGGCGCCCGGCGGGTCGAGCTGGTCGACACCCTGATCGCGGCGGCCGTCGGCTGCGGGCTCCCCGTCGAGCAGCCGACCGCCACCATGATCATGGTGTGCGGGGCGGCGACCACCCAGATCGCGGTGCTCTCGCTCGGCTCGATCGTGTCCGCCGTGCGCATCCCCATCGGTGGCGACGCCATCGACCACGCGGTGATCCAGCATCTGCGCCAGCACCACGAGCTGATGCTGCCGAGCCAGTCCGTGCGACCGCTGCAGGTGGCACTCAGCAGCAGCGGTCTGGCCGCGCACGGGCCGACCACGACCGAGATCCACGGCCGGGACGTGGCGACCGGGCTGGCCCGCTCGGTGCGGGTCGACACCGCCGCCGTGCGGCAGGCGATCCACGCGCCGCTGACCGTGGTGCTCGACGGCCTCGGCAAGATCCTGCGCGAGTGCCCGCCCGACCTGGTGGCCGACCTCGTCGACTGCGGGGTCGTGATGGTCGGCGGCAGCGCGCTGCTGCCCGGCCTCGACCAGATGCTGCGGGAGGCGACGGGCATGCAGGTGCACATCGCGGACCGGCCCGACGTGTGCTCCGTACTGGGGCTCGGTGCGATGCTGGACGGAAAGATCGAGCCGATGGTCCTCAACCCGCTGGCCTGTTGAGCACCGCGGGGGGTGCGCGGATGACCGAAGAGACGGAGAACGGGACGGCGGCGCGCCCGGCCGCCGCGGCCCCGGACGAGAAGGCGGGCGACGGCCCGCGGACGCCCCGGCTGGTCGACGCCCTGGTCCGGGAGCCCGTGGACGGCCGGCTGCTCGCCGCGCTGCGGAGTGCGCTCGCCGCCGCCCACCGGCGGGCCGGGGTGTCGGCGATCGAGGTGGAGGTGGACGCGGCGGCCGTGCTGCCGGACGGGCGGGCCGCGGTCCGGCTGTCGGTCGCCGACAACGGCCGCGAGGAGGACGGCTCGCACTCGTCGACCGTCATCTGGCAGGTGCCGCTCTGAGCGCGACGCGGGTGTTGGAGTGGGCGACACCGGCCTCCCGCCTGAGTCTGCGCAGCAGTCCGTCCAGGGCCGCGGTGTCGGCGACGGTGGCCCGTACGAGGTAGTCGTGGCCGCCGGTCACATGCACCACTTCGGTGATGCCGGGCAGGGCGAGCACCGACCGCTCGAACACCTCGTTCGTCGTGTCCATGCGCAGCGTCACATCGATGAAGACGACGAGGCCGGTACGGGTGTCGGCGGCCGGGTCGATGATCACGGTGAAGCCGCGGATGACACCGTCGCGCCGCAGCCGTCGCACCCGGTCGGCCGCGGCGTTGGCGCTGAGCCCGACCCGTACGCCCAGATCGCGGTACGAGATCCGGGCATCCTCCTGGAGGATGCCGAGAATCTCCCTGTCCAGACGGTCCATACTGCGATTGTCTCAGTTGCGCCCGGTTTATGACGTCGTCAGGCGCATCGGACCTCACCTCGTTCCCGGGGCGTCCACGGCCCCGGCCGCGTTTCCCCGCATGGCGCATCCCGGCGGGCCCACGGCTTTGACCGGCTCTTGACTGAGGGGGTGGATACAGCCGTCAAGCAGTCCTCCGCGCTACTTCACCCCGCGGATCGCCGAGCACGGCGACAATCTGCCGTTCCTGGTCGTCGCGGGCGCGCTCGTGGTGTATGCGGCGCTGGCCTCGGTGCTGGTCGGCGACCGCCCGGACCGCCCGGTGCCGACCGAATCGCTGGTCCGCCGGCTGGCCGGCGCGGGGCGGCTGCGGGTCACCTGGGAACTGTCCGCGCTGTACGCGATCGGCTTCGGCGGGATCGTCGCGTTCGGCGTCTACCTCCCCACGTATCTGAAGACCTGGTACGGCCTCCCGCCGACCGACGCCGGCACGAAGGCCGCCGGGTTCGCCCTGGTCACCGTCGTCTTCCGGCCGATCGGCGGCTGGCTCTCGGACCGCGTCCACCCGGCCCTGGTCACCGCGGCCGCGCTCTGCCTGGCCGCTCTGATGGCGATCGTCCAGGCCTTCGATCCGGCACTGGCCCCGGGCGGAACGGTCGCGCTGCTCTGCATGGCGGCGGGCCTGGGCACCGCGAGCGGCAGCGTCTTCGCCCTGGTCTCACAGGTGACGCCGCAGCCGAAGGTGGGCAGCGTGACCGGGATCGTCGGCGCGATGGGCGGTCTGGGGGGCTTCGTGCCGCCGCTGGTGATGGGGGCGATCTACAGCGCGAAGGGGTCCTACTCGATCGGCTTCATGCTGCTGTCGGACCTGGCGCTGGCGGGATGCGTGTACGCGTACGGGCGCATGCGGGGGCTTCAGCGGGAGTAGAGGCCGGCCGACAAGACCCCGGGCGAAGTACGCGGCCCGGCGGACTTCAGCGGGAGTAGGGGCCGGCCTCGCACGGGTTCGGGCGCCCCACCGCCGCGGTTCGGGAACACGGAGGCCGTCCGGCCCCGGGCGGGCCGGGTTCCCGCCGCCACGATTACGTCCTCGGACGAGAGGCCCTAGGGTGCGGTGGGTGACTCCTCTTCTGTGTGTGCCGGACGACGGTTCCGTCCGGGAAGCCACCCGGTTCGGCGAACACTCCATGACGTACGACCGGCTGGCCACCGCCTCCACCGCGCTCGCCGCGCGTCTCGCCGGCGCCGGGCGGGTCGCCGTCTGGGCCACGCCCACGCCCGAGACCGTGGTCGCCGTCGTGGCCGCACTGCGGGCCGGAGTGCCGGCGGTGCCGCTCAACCCGAAGACGGGGACGCGCGAACTCGGGCACATCGTGGCCGACAGCGAACCGGGCACGGTGCTCGCCGCGCCGGGCGATGTCCTCCCGCCGGCGCTGGCCGCGCTGGACCGTATCGATGTCGACACCTCCCCGGCCGGGGAGGCGGGCGCCACGCTCCCCGAGCCCTCCCCCGAGTCCCCCGCGCTGATCGTCTACACCTCCGGCACCACGGGCCCGCCCAAGGGTGCGGTCCTGCCGCGGCGGGCGATCGCCGCGTCGCTGGACGCACTGGAGGACGCCTGGCAGTGGACCGGTGACGACGTGCTCGTCCACGCGCTGCCGCTGTTCCATGTGCACGGACTGATCCTGGGCGTGCTCGGGCCGCTGCGCCGGGGCGGATCGGTACGGCACCTGGGCCGGTTCTCCACCGACGGGGTGGCCCGGGAGCTGTCGTCCGGCGGCACGATGCTCTTCGGCGTACCGACGATGTACCACCGGCTGGCCGAGGCCCTCCAGGGCACCGGCACCGCCGCGGCCGGGCTGGCGAAGGCGCTGGCCGGGGCCCGGCTGCTGGTGTCCGGCTCGGCCGCGCTGCCGGTCCACGACCACGAGCGGATCGCGGCGGCGACCGGCCGCCGGGTCATCGAGCGGTACGGCATGACCGAGACCCTGATGAACACCGGCGTCCGGGCCGACGGCGAACCGCGCCCCGGCACGGTCGGCGCCCCCCTGCGCGGCGTCGAACTCCGTCTGGTGGAGGAGGACGGCACCGTCCTCACCGCCCCCGACGCCATCGGCGAGATCCAGGTACGCGGCCCGAACCTCTTCACCGGCTATCTGAACCGCCCCGACGCCACCGCCGCCGCGCTCACCGGGGACGGCTGGTTCCGTACCGGGGACATGGCCACCCGCGACACCGACGGCTACATACGGATCGTCGGCCGCAAGGCCACCGATCTGATCAAGAGCGGCGGGTACAAGATCGGCGCCGGTGAGATCGAGAACGCGCTCCTCGACCACCCCGGCGTCCGCGAGGCCGCCGTCACCGGCGAACCGGACCCCGATCTGGGCGAGCGGATCGTCGCCTGGGTGGTGCCGGCCGACCCCGCCGCGCCCCCGGCCGAGGACGCGCTCGCGGACCATGTGGCCGCCCAGCTGTCCCCGCACAAGCGCCCGCGCGCGGTCCGCTACCTGGAGGCGCTGCCCCGCAACGACCTGGGCAAGATCATGAAGCGGTCGCTCCATGCCTGACCGGCTGACGGCGAGGGCGGTGATCGCGGCCGTCACGACCGGGTTCGAGGAGTTCGTCGAATCCGGCGTGGCCGACCACGGCTCGGCTGGGGACGGGCCCCTGTCCTGGGCCGGGTACGCGGACTCCCGGGCCCGCGCCGCCGCCCGTACCGGCGAGGAGGAGTCCGTCGTCCACGGCCTCGCCACGATCGGCGGCCGGCGCTGTGTCCTGGTCTCGTTCGAGTTCGGATTTCTGGGCGGCTCACTCGGGCAGCGCACCGGGGACCGGCTGGAGGCCGCGTACGAGGCCGCCCGGACCCGGGGACTGCCGCTGGTCTCGCTCATCGCGACGGGCGGCAGCCGGATGCAGGAGGGCATGGTCGCCCTGACCCAGCTGCAGCGCGTGGCCCGCGCCTCGGCACGGCTGCGGGCGGCCGGCCCCGCTCAGCTCGCGGTCCTGCGTGATCCGACGACGGGCGGCGGCTGGGCGACGCTGGGCGCGGGTGCCGATGTGATCCTGGCGCTGCCGGGCGCCCAGGTGGGGTTCGCCGGGTCCCGGGTGCGGCCCGCGGACGCGGACCCCCGCGCGTACACCGCCGAGGGCCAGCTGGCCGCGGGCCAGATCGACGCCGTCGTCCCGCCGGACGAGCTCCCGGAGACACTGGCCCGCTGGCTGCAGGCGCTCCACGCGCCCGGTTCCCCGGCCCCCGGCCCCGCCCCGGTGCCGGACGCCCTGTCCGCCACCGGTCTCCCGGTGTCCGGCTGGGACGCGGTCCGGCAGGCCCGCTCCCCCTCCCGGCCGCGCGCCGAGGCATATCTGGACGCGTATTTCGACCACCTGCTCCCGCTCGGCGGCGACCGCTGCGGTGGTACGGATCCGGGGCTGCGCTGTGGTTTCGGGCGGCGCGGCGGCCGGACGATCGCGTACGTCGCCCAGTGCGGCACCGCGACCCGACCGGCCGGCTACCGCACGGCGGCCCGGGTGATCCGGCTGGCCGACCGGCTCGGTGTTCCCGTACTCACCCTGATCGACACCCCGGGCGCGGCGAACGGCGCCGAGGCGGAACGGGCGGGCGCGGGCGCGGCCATCGCCGACACCTTCGCGGCGATGGCCGAGGCCCGGGTCCCCGTCACGACGCTGGTGATCGGCGAGGGCGGTTCGGGCGGCGCGCTGGCCCTGGCGGCACCGGGGAACACCTTTGTCACCCAGGACAGCTATTTCTCGGTGACAGCCCCGGAATCGGCGGCGGCGATCCTGAAGCGCACCCCGGACGAGGTGCACGCCACGGCCGACCAGCTGCGGCTGCGCCCCCAGGACCTGGTGGAACTCGGCATCGCCCGCGCCGTGGTGCGGCCCGCCCCGCCCGGGGACTGAGCCGTCAGGGCTGCGGGTCCTTCGCGTCGTACCGCGCGAACCCGCGCCACCGCAACCCCAGCAGCGACACGGCGACGACACAGGCGATCCCACCGCCGGTCACCGCCAGGCCGGGCGAGGTCAGATCGGCGACCGATCCGGCCAGGAAGTCGCCGAGCCTCGGTCCGCCGGCCACCACGACGATGAACACGCCCTGCAGCCGTCCCCGCATCTCGTCCGGTACGGCCGCCTGGAGCATGGTGTTCCGGAAGACCATCGACGTGGTGTCCGCGCCCCCGGCGAGCGCCAGGAGGATCAGCCCGAGCCAGAGCTGACGGGTCAGCCCGAAGAGCGCGATGGCGGTGCCCCAGCAGGCGACGGCGAGGAGCACGACGAGGCCCTGGCGGCGGATGCGCCCCAGCCAGCCGGAGAACACCCCGCCGAGCAGCGCCCCCAGCGCCGGAGCGGCGACGAGCAGCCCGGTGGTCTTCGCGTCACCACCGAACCAGACCACGGCGACGACGGGGAACAGCGCCCGGGGATGGGCCAGCACCATGGCGCACAGATCGGTGAAGAAGGTCATCCGCAGATTGGGCCTGGCCGCCAGGAAGCGCAGCCCGTCCGCGACGGACGCCCGCTTGTCCCCCGCGCCCTCCCCCCGTTCCGGCAGCATCGAGGGCAGCCGCCACATCGCATACAGCGAGGCGGTGAAGGTGACGGCGTCGACGGTGTACGCGGCCCGGTACCCCCACCAGCCGACGACGATCCCGCCGAGCATCGGCCCGACCAGTGTGCCGGTGGTGCTGGTCATGGAGGTGAGCGCGTTGGCGGCGGGCAGCTGCTCGGCCGGCAGCAGCCGGGCGATCATCGAGCTGCGGGCCGGTGAGTTGACGGCGAAGCAGGCCGCCTGCAGGGCGACGACCGCGTACAGCAGTCCCACCTGTTCCACCCCGGCGACGGTGGCGGCGACCAGCCCGACGGAGAGCAGAAACGACCCCGCGGAGCTGGCGAGCCCCAGCTTGCGCCGGTCGATGGTGTCCGCGACGGCCCCGCCGTACAGCCCGAAGACGACCAGCGGCAGGAACGAACAGAAGCCGATGAGTCCGACCGAGAAGGCGGAGCCGGTGATGTCGTAGACCTGGAGCGAGACGGCGAGTGCCGTCATCCCCTGCCCGATCCAGGAAACCGTGTTCCCGAACCAGAGCCGCCGGTAGTCGGGGGAGGTCCGCAGGGGCGTCAGGTCGGCGAATATGCGGGTGCGGTGTGCGGGTTCTTCGGCTGTTCCGGCTGATTCGGTCACAGCGGATGGTAGCGACCGGCTTCCTGACCCGTCGGCCGGCCGGCCTCGGGCACGCCCCGTACGCGGCCGGCCGGCGGGTCAGGAAGCCGGGCCGGCCGCGCAGTTGGGGGCCGCCCGCGCCGGCCTACCGCCAGTGGATTCCGGACGGGCGGACGGGCGGGTACACGGTGCCGTCGCGGGGTGGGACACGACGCTCGAACAGGGTGGCGTACAGCCCCTTGCGGCCCAGGAGTTGGGTGTGGGTGCCCGATTCCACCAGGCGCCCTTCGTCCAGGACCAGGATGCGGTCGGCGTCCGCGGCAAGGGCCAGGTCATGGGTGATCACGATGGTGGTGCGTCCCTCGGCGAGGCGCCGCAGCGGCGCCAGGATGCGCTGTGCGGCCAGTCGGTCCAGTCCGGTGGTGGGCTCGTCGAGCAGGAGCACGGGGGCGTCGCGCAGCATGGCGCGGGCGATCGCGATGCGCTGCAACTGACCGCCGGAGAGCCGGGATGTGCCGGTGGATATGACAGTGTCATATCCCTCCGGCAATGTCCGGATGAAGGCGTGGGCGTCGGCCGCCCGCGCCGCCTCCACTACGTCACGGTGGGTCACATCGGCGCGTCCGCAGCCGATGTTCTCCTCGATGGTGTCGTGCAGGACGAGTGTCTCCTGGGGCAGCAGCGTGATGTTCCGCCGCAGGTAGGTCAGTGGCAGCTGGTCCACGGAGGCACCGTCGAGCCGTACGCTGCCGGCGTCCGGGTCGTAGAACCTCAGCAGCAGAGCCGCCAGGGTCGACTTGCCCGCACCGCTGGGACCGGTGATGACCAGCAGTTCTCCGGGGCTCGCGGTGAACGAGAGGTCCCGGAGAACGGGCTCGCTGCTGTCGGGGTAGCGGAAGCGGACCTGGCGCGCCTCCACCTCGCCGAACGCGCGGCTCCGGGGCGGGGCGGGCACGGAAGCGGCCGGGTCGGTGACGGCGGGCGGGGCGTCGAGGATCTCCAGCAGCCGCTCGGCTCCCGCGGTCGCGGCGGTGGCCGTCAGGCCGAGCTGGCCCAGGGAGCGGATCGGCGGGTAGAGGTAGCCGATGAAGGCGGCGAAGGCCAGGAGCTGCCCCAGGGTCATCCGGTGCGCGGAGATCTCCCAGACCCCCAGGCCGATGACCGTCAGTACGCACACGGTTTCCAGGACTTCGACGAGTTGCTCGTAGAACTCGGTGAGGCGGACGGCCCTCACCGCCGTCTTCAGCCGGATGCGTGCCTTGCCGAAGAGCCGCGCCTCCTCGTCGGGCTGCCGGTTGTACGCCTGCGTCATGACGACGTTGACCAGCGTCTCCTCGACCACCGCCGTGACGGCGCCGTCGGCCGCACGGCCGCGCCGGGACACCGCGCGCAGAGGCCCGGCGAAGCGGCGGGTCGTGAACCAGAAGAACGGCACCATGACGAAGGTGGCGAGGGCCAGATCCCAGCGCAGCCACAGGGCCGCGGCGGCGTAGAAGAACGTGCTGAACAGGGCGGAGGCCGCCCCGACGATGCCGGAGACCACGAGCGCTTCGATGGCTTCCACGTCACCGGTCAGCCGCTCCACCAGGTCGCCGCGGCGATTGCGCTGGTAGAAGTGCGGCGGAAGGGTCTGGAGGTGGCTGAAGACACGGGCCCGCAGCCGCATCACGAAACGTTCGGCGACCCAGGCCGCGACCGAGTGCCCCAGATACCCCACCACCGCGCCGATGGCCGCCACGGCGAGCCACTGGCCCGCCGGTTTCCAGAAGGCGCTGAGGGAGCCGGTCTGCAGGGCCTTGTCGGTGAGTTCGGCGAAGAGCAGGACGGTGATGGTCTCGGCGACGGCGGCGAGGACGGCGCACATGAAGATGAGGACGAGCCAGCGCCGGTCCCCCGCGGTCAGTGGCCAGAAGCGGCGGAACGCCACCACGATGCTGATCGGATCGGTGCGGATCGGTACGTCCGTCACCGAGTCCTGAGAGGTCTCTTCGGAGGGGTCTTGGCCCCAAAGCGAGCTGCGCAGGCGCATGGGCGTCACGTCACAGAGGTGCTCGGACTATGGACCATCTCCATAGGCGCGGACCCCAGAACCACGAGACCGACCCGCGCCGGAGCGCGAGCCTGCCTCGATTCGGGGTTGGTGTCAGGGACGTCGGGTCAGTACCTACCGCCACCACCGCCACGACCGCCACCGCCGCGGCCGCCTCCGCCGCCGCCGCCGTAGTCGAAGCCCCGGCCGCGTCCGAATCCGCGTCCGTAGTCGCCACGACCGCCTCCGCGATCGCCTCCGCGACCGCCTCCGTAGTCGCCGCCGTGGTCCCTGTCCCTGTGGTCGAAGATGCTGCGTACCTTCATCTTCGCCTCCTCTGGAGGATTGCGCTGTGCCGCTCCTTGCTCTTGCTGCGGCACTTTCGACACTACGACTGCCCCCTGCGGCCAACAACCCGTACAAGCCGTAATCCGAACAAATTTCACGAAATACCGTAAACCTTCGGAGCGTTGCCACGAGTGACTCTCCGGATGCCCCACAAAAGCGCATTCCGCCACCCGTAAACAAGGCCGCCCGTACGCCACCTGACGGCACGAGGGGTCCGACGGGCGACCCATTTCACCTGCGGCTTTACCGATGTACCGGATATTTCCAGCAGTTCCGACCGGACTGCTCCGATGCGGTGAGGCGAGGCGGCCGCCACCCAGAAGGTGCGTCATCCGGGCGGACCACGTTCCGTAACTGGATACGCGCGGACACATCCGGCCGGTTACCCGGAGGCTCACCAGACCCCGCGGAAGCAAGGAAGGCGCCTCGCCTCACCCCGCCCCAAATTAGGCTATTTGTTCGATTCCTCTCGCAAGTCGCCGCGCGACTTCTTCCAGCGCCTGGGAACCGCCGGGAGCGGCGCCCCGCAGATCACGACGACATCACTCTCCACCCAGGTTCATGTGGACTGCCTGAACGGAGAGGGCTTCACCGGCAAACTGCGCATGCACACGGCCGCCGCACCCATGGTGGCCACACTGTTCGTCAACTCGCCCCTGCAGGCCGGGCGTTCGGACGGAATCCTGTCGCACCGCTCGGACGCGTGGCCGCGCATGGACCCACGCCGCTGCGGCACGCTTCCCCCTGCCCTGCGCCCGGACGTCAGCGTCGAAGACGTCATCGACTGGGCCCTGCGCGTTCCCATGCTCTACCACCGGTCCGCCGACGGAAGGTACCGCGCGGCTCCCGACCGCCCCTTCGCCACCATCCTGGACCAGGGCTTCGACGACGGAACCATGCCCACGATGCACGACTGGACCTCTCACCTGTCGCAGATCTGGACCCATGCCCATGTCCGCCGCACCCTCGAACTGCGCGGGGCCGACGGACCGCACCATCACCACATCCCGGCCGTGCCGGCCCTGCGGGCGGGCCTCAGCTACCGGCCGGCCCGTGCATCGCCTTGAGGTGCTGCATGTGTGTCAGGGCGCGGACCAGCCGTATCGCGAGGACGGCGCAGACGATGTCGAGGAGGTCGGCGAGTGTGAGCAGGCCGAGTCCCACGTTCGCCGTGCCGATCGATTCGGCCATGTCGTAGACCGCTCCGCCGGCCAGGGCGAAGAAGCCCTGCGCGAGCCAGAAGCCCCACCAGAGGTTGATCGGACCACGGCCCGGCCGGTCGGGCGCGTACGGCCCCTCAGGACGGCTCGCGTTCCAGATGTCGAGGCTGATCCGCCGCGGGAACCACAGGTTGACGACCGGGACGAGCCAGCCCCAGCCAGTCCAGCTGCGGCCCCACCGGTGGGTGCCCGGGGCGAAGACCTCGGCGTTGTCGCGCAGCCGGTAGAGCCAGCACACGTACACGATTCCGGTGGTGAGGTAGATCAGGCTCTGGAGCAGGCCGAAGAGGCTGTAGCTGAGCTGCCCGTCCTCGACCCCGGGCACCGTGAGCAGGTCCGCCTCGGGATCCGCCGCGCCGCGCAGCAGTACGTACAGATGTCCCCCCGAGGCGAGCGACAGTACATCCGTGACGATCACGGCGGCGAGCAGAAACGAAGTGGCCAGCCCCAGGCCGATCGGTGAGCGCAGCACCGCGAGGTAGGCGGGCGAGGGGGCGGCGGCGCGCGTCGTATTCGTGTTCACACTCCGACCAGCGGCTCCACCGCCCCGGGCGTCACACCCGCGAAGGTGTCGAGCAGTGGGGGGAGCGGTTCCGGGATCCGCCGCAGGGGGCGGCACGGAACGGGCGGCGTGGAACAGGTACGGCGAGGGCGCTGCGAGGCCCGGAACCCTTCCGGATTCCTCTCGCAGGAGCCGACCGGCTCCTGCGAGAGGAATCGGCCCCTCGGGAGAGGGGTGCCGGTGCCGCAGTGCTTCGCCGAACCCTCACCGCGTCGGCGTCCGCGCCGGTTCATGCCGGCGGCCTGCGGGCAGGCGCGAGCCCGGTCATGGCTCGGCCGAGCCGGGCGGGGAGCCAGGCGGGGAGCCAGGCGGGGAGCCGCGCAGGGTGGTCAGTCGACGCCGGTACTCGTCGTCGTCGATCTCGCCACGCGCGTACCGCTCAGCGAGTATCCGCTCCGCGGAGGACGAGCCGGACTCGGGCCGGCCGGGTGTGACGGGGGGCCGGCCGCCGGCCGGATGGCTCCGGCTGAATGCGCGGACGAGCAGGACGACGGCGATGACGATCAGCGTCCAGAAGAGGATCATGCCGGCCATCATGGCGAGCCAGCCCCACCCGCCCATGCCGTGGTCGTACCAGTACATCATCAAAGATCACTCCCCCTTGCTGTCCGGCGGGGGTGCGGGCCCGGCGCCCGCAGAACGCCTCACATTCCATCCTCTCTCGCCCGGACGCGGTGGACGAGAGAGAGCGGACATGCCGGTCACACCCGTGGACAGCGGGACGGCGCAGGACTGCGAAGGAGCCCGAACAGCAACTGCCTGACAGCCGAACCGGTCAAGCACTCCGAGTAGTCGACCAGGTACCGTATGTGACGTGTTCGTGATGCGGCGTCACTCCCGGTCGTCAGCGCTCCCAGCGGTTCTCGTTGTGGTGCTGGCCGCTCTCGTGCACGTGCTGGCCTGCGCCCATGGGCCCGAGTTCGGGCGCGCGGCCGTGTCCGACTCGATTCCGCTCGCGGCCGCGGACGCGATCGCCGTGCCGGCGTCGAGTCCGCTGTCCCCTCCGGTCGTCGGGGAGCGGGGGCTGCGGTTCGCCGACTGCACGGGGGGCGATGGCCCCAGCGTGCTGTCCCGGGACGTGTGCGTGGCACCGGCGCCGGAGGCGGTGGCGTCCACGAGCATGGTGGAGCCGGCGCCCGGGGCGGTTGCCGGGCGGAGAGCTCCAAAGACGGGGACACCCGGCGGGCACGGCAAGCACCGACGGGTGCGGGCGGTGCTGGGAGTGTGGCGAACGTGATCGGGGCGCGCCGCCCGGCGTGACGGGAGTGGCCGGATGGCCCCGTCGTGCCGTGGTGGCGTTCGCGCGTCCTGAACAACCGTCACGACCACGCGGCCCGCCGCAGGGCGGGGTCGCGGGAGACCACACGCAATGAAATCTCCGCACACCTGCACTACCTCTGCCCATCCGCCCGCCCGGTTGCTCGCGTCCGGACCGGCCGCCCGGACCCCGGCCGGACTCGTCGGCGACACCCCGTTGCTGTGGGTCGGTGAGCCGTTCACCAGCACCGGCCAGGGGTTCTGGGCGAAACTCGAAGGCCAGAACCCTGGCGGGATCAAGGACCGGACCGCCCTGTACATGGTGGCCCGCGCACGCGAACGCGGCGAACTGCTGCCCGGAGCACCGATCGTGGAGTCCACTTCCGGCACCTTGGGCCTGGGCCTGGCGCTGGCCGGGGTGACGTTCGGGCATCCGGTGGCGGTGGTCACCGACCCCGGCATGGAGCCACTGATGTGCGGCCTGCTCACCGCCTACGGCGCCGAACTGCATGTGGTGACCGAGCCGCATCCGGTGGGCGGCTGGCAGCAGGCCCGCCGCGAGAAGGTCGACCAGCTGCTGGCGGCACGGCCGGCTGCCTGGTGTCCGGATCAATACCACAACCCCGACAACGTGGCCGCCTACGCCCCGTTGGCCCACGAGTTGGTCGCGCAGCTCGGCCGCATCGACACGCTGGTGGTGAGCGTGGGCACCGGCGGGCACTCGGCCGGCGTCGGCCGGGTGCTGCGCGGCTTCTTCCCCGCCTTGCGGATCGTGGGGGTCGACACCTGCGGCTCCACGATCTTCGGTCAGCCCGCCGCACCGAGGCTGATGCGCGGGCTGGGGTCCAGCATCTACCCGCGCAACGTCGACTACGCCCTGTTCGACGAGGTGCAGTGGGTCGCCGCCGGTGAGGCGGTCTGGTCGGCCCGCGCCCTGGCGAAGGCCCGGTACGCGACGGGCGGATGGAGCGTGGGTGCGGTCGCGCTGGTCGCCCGTCGGCTCGCCGCCACATCGGCGGCAAAGACGCGGATCGCCGCGGTGTTCCCCGACGGCCCGCAGAGGTATGTCGGCACGGTCTTCGACGACACCTGGTGCCGTACCCATCGGCTGCTCGGCCAGGAACCCGCCGACGCGCCGGACGAGCTGGCGCATCCCGGTGAGCGGGTCGTCGTCCGCTGGAGCCGCTGCACGGCGGTCCGCGATCCCCTGGCCGGGACCACCCGCACGGCCGCCGAGAAGCTCAAGCCGACGCAGGTGACCCGGTGAAGGCGCTGGTGGCGACGGCACGGAGCTTCTCTCCGGCGGTGCGGCTGCTGATGGTGAACCAGTTCGCCATCAACCTCGCGTTCTACATGCTCATGCCCTATCTCGCCGCTCACCTCGCAGGGCAACTGGGGCTGGCGGCCTGGGCGGTCGGCCTCGTGCTGGGGGTGCGGAACTTCTCCCAGCAGGGCATGTTCCTGATCGGCGGCACCATCGCCGACCGCTTCGGCTACAAGGCCCCGATCATGGCCGGCTGTCTGCTGCGCACCGGCGGGTTCGCCCTGCTGGGGTGGGTCGACAGCCTGCCCGCCCTGGTGGCCGCGTCGGCGGCCACCGGGTTCGCCGGGGCGCTGTTCAACCCCGCCGTGCGCGCCTACGTCGCCGTCGAGGCCGGCGAGCGGCGGGTGGACGCCTTCGCCGCGTTCAACGTCTTCTACCAGGCCGGGATGCTGCTGGGCCCGCTGGTCGGACTCGCCCTGCTGGCAGCCGACTTCCGTCTGGTGTGCACCGTCGCAGCCGCCATCTTCGCCGCGCTCACCGTGCTCCAAGGCCGTGCGCTGCCTGCCCGCCGCGCCACCGCCGCCAAGGCCGGCGGGGGTGCGGGCGGGGTGCTCGCGCAGTGGCGCCAGGTGGCGGCCAACCGGCCGTTCCTGCTGTTCTCGCTCGCGATGACCGGCTCCTACGTGCTGACCTTCCAGGTCTATCTGGCCCTGCCCATGGCCGCCGACGCCGCGCTCGGGGCCGATGGGACGAAGGCCACGAGCGGCCTGTTCGTGCTCTCCGCCGCGGTGGCGGTCGCCGGGCAACTCAGGCTGACCACCTGGGCGAAGGCACGGTGGAGCCGTTCGCAGGCGATGGTGCGCGGACTGGCCGCGATGGGCCTGGCGTTCACCCCGCTCGCCCTCGCCCAGGCCGCCGGTACGGGGATGTGGCGGACCCCGGTCGAACTGGCGGCCCTGGCGGTGGCCGTCGTCCTGCTGGCGGCGGGCAGTGCGGTGGTCTACCCGCTGGAGATGGACACCGTCGTGGCACTCTCCGGCAACCGGCTGGTGGCCACGCACTACGGCCTCTACAACACCGTCTCCGGCCTCGGCGTCACGCTGGGGAACCTGGCCACCGGCGCACTCTGGGACTTCGCCACCGCCCATCACGCGCTGTGGCTGACCTGGGTGGTGCTGACGGCGACCGGACTGGGGTGCGCCGGTGCCGTGTACGGGCTGGCACACACCGGCCGCATCGGCACCCCGGCGCCCGTACCACTGACCGTCTGACCCCGGCAACCACAGGGAAGGGCACCGCACCTGGGCGCGAGCCCCCGAGAAGGACGTCTCGGGGGCTCGCGCCCAGCGCCTTCCACGACAGGGTCGTCGCCGTACTGCGGACACCGGACGCCCAGGAGCCCCCGCCCCGGTCCCGGTGGACTCCACGACGGCCATCGCCAGGGGATCGCACGAGGCGTCGGTGCGGAGACAGACCTGCCGCGTCCTTTACGCAGGGACGTTTCCGCAGGCCAGAACGATTCTGCTGAGTGGGGCGGGTGGGACTCGAACCTATGCAGGTGACACGTCTCACCTGCGAAGTTACCGAAGGAACGGACCCATCTCGAAACTGCGGACCCGTCTGGTTCAGCCCTGGATCGTGGCGAGCCAGTCGGTCAGCAAGCTGTTGACCTCGTCGGGGCGTTCCTGCTGGATCCAGTGGCCGCATCCGTCCAGGAGGTGGGAGGCGGACAGGGCGGGGAGGGTGGTGGGGTAGGCGTCGATGGCGTCGGCCATCCAGGTGGTGGAGGCGTCCAGTGCGCCGCCGACGAACAAGGCGGGCTGCTTGATCGGGGCTCCGCGGTGGGGGGCGAGGTCTTCCCAGTCGCGGTCCATGTTGCGGTAGCGGTTGAGGGCGCCGGTCAGGCCGGTGCGCTCGAACTCCCCGGCGTAGACGTCGAGGTCCTCCTCGCTCAACCAGGCCGGGAGCGGGCCTGCGGGGAAACGGTCGCGCAGCTGACAGCCCAGGGAGACGAAGTGCGGGTCGGGTTCGCCCTCGGCTGGCATGGTGTCGGCGGACAGGGCCGCGTAGAAGCCTGCGAGCCAGCCCCGGACATCGGGCTCGATCTCCGCCTCGGCGCGGCCGGGCTCCTGGAAGTAGGAGACGTAGAACTCCTGCTCGGGGCCGCCGATCTGGCCGAAAATGTCGGTGGGGCGGGGGCCGCCGGGTGGCGCATACGGGACGCTCAGCAAGCCGACCGCGCGGAAGACTCCGGGGTGGAGCAGTGCGGAGGCGGCGGCGATGTTGGAGCCCCAGTCGTGGCCGACGATCACCGCGCTTTCCTCGCCGAGGGCGCGCACGACGGCGACGTTGTCTTCCACCAGGTCGAGCATTCGGTAGGCGTCGGTCGCGGCGGGCTTGGAGGAACGGCCGTAGCCGCGTACGTCGATCGCCACTGCCCGGTATCCGGCCGCGGCGAGGGCCGGGAGTTGGCGGCGCCAGGAGTACCAGGACTCGGGGAAGCCGTGCACGAGCAGGATCAGCGGGCCGGTGCCCTGCTCGGCCAGGTGCAGGCGCCCGGCAGGGGCCTCGACGGTGCGGTGGCGGAGTGCGGCGGTCGGCTCGGATTGCATGGGGGACTTCTCCTCGGTTCGCGGGCGGTCGGCGGGTACCCATCGATCATGCGGCGCGGCGGCCACTCGGCGCGATCAGCGTTGCCATTCTGGCAAGCTTGCAGGACAGGGCGGTGAAGCGGCGCTGCGGGAAGGACCGGGAGATGGTGGCAGGTGACGACGTGGCCCAGACGCTGGCGGAGATGGGGCCCCGGCTGCGGGTCGTACGCGAGCGCCGTGGCGTCACACTCGCCGATGTCAGCCGCGCGACCGGCATCTCGCCCAGTACTCTGTCGCGGATCGAGACCGGCCGGCGCAAGCCCACCCTGGAGGTGGTGCTGCAGCTGGCGAAGGAATACGGGGTCTCCCTGGACGAGCTGGTCGGCACCGCACCCGCCCCTGCGGCCGAGCCCCGCAGCACGGCGGCGTACAGCTTCGGCGACGACAAGGCGGTGTTGCCGCTGACCCGGTACGTCGGCGGCCTGCACGCCCACAAGCATGTCCTGCCTGCCGTCGCGGAGCCGCCTGGACGGCCCCGGCAGGTATCCCACGAGGGCTTCGAGTGGCTGTGCGTCCTGTACGGGCGGTTGTGGCTCGCACTCGGTGACCAGGACCTCGTCCTGACTGCCGGGGACGTCGTCGAGTTCGACACCCGCGTCCCCCACGGAGTCGGGAACGCCGGATCCGACGGGCCCGTCGAGTATCTGATCATGTTCGGGCCTCAGGGAGAACGTCTACGGCCGCGCACCCCTCCAGCCGCTGGGCGTCGCGGGACTGGTGACAGAAAGGCTGCTGAATGAGCATGGTGACAAGCCGCGTGCCTCGCTGGTGACCACCACGCTGCTTCGTTCGGTCCCCTTCGCCACGTCATCCGGCTCTGCCGGTGACAACTAGCGTGCTTCGGCTCAAGCACCTCGGCAAGAGGTTCCTCGGACCATCCCCGCGGGCGCGGGGACAACACTTGCTGAGCTGGGACTTTACCGAGCGAAGTAGCCATTCTCATTCAGTTGCTGCCCGAGACGGACCAAGCTTGGCAAACATCCACGCCACCATGGCCCCACCCCAGCTGCCCCACACCCAAGCCGCATCAACACCCCATCCCTGCCAGGAAATCGCGCCACAACAAGGACGGCGCACCATGCCAGACGACAGTCGCATCCCGGGCGCCTCGGGTTGGCTCGACCTCCACCTCCGGCACGGCCCATGCAATCGACGCCTCTGCCGCGAAAACACATGACGGCCAAAGCCGGAGATCCCCAGTCCGGGACCTACCGTCGATCCGCTCTCGACCAGGCCCGTCGGCATCCAACTGCCGGAATCCACGCCGGCAAGGGAGGCGGCAAGGAGAATCCATGACGGGCGGGTGGGACCGTCAAACGGCGCTCCCACCAACACGCCACGAAAAAAGCCCAGGCCACAGCCACGCAGGGGACCTCTCTGGCGCGCGAAGACTCACGTTCGCTGCACCTCCGTGCAGCGTCCGCTGCACGCGAAATGCCCCCTACAAAACGTGTTTCCCCAGGCCAAAACGATTCTGCCTGGGGTCACTCAGTGGGGCGGGTGGGACTCGAACCCATAAGAGTGACGCCTCTCACCTGCGACGATGCCGAAACAACGGACATAGCCACCCGTTTCCATCCGGCTGCACCCCCCTCGATCCGGCTGGAACGGGGGACCGTGCGGCGTCCGCCGCACCACCGCCACACGCAAGTACTGCTGCAGAGAAGGGCGGGAAAGAGTATCGCCCTCACCATCGCCGGACTTCCGTGATCTGGAACTTCAGATCCGCTGCTACGCACCCTCGCACAACTACTATCCGTAATGAGCGACTCGCATCTTCGCTGGCGTGGAAAACGTTGAGTATCACAAGCCTACGACTCGGCTGTGTCCCGGTCGGAGGGACAGGCGGTCGGTGAAGTTCCCCCGCTGAACGGGCTCTTCTCCCAGGTGACGCCGGAGAAGTCCAGCTCGGCGGGGTTGGGCTTGGTGTTGCTCACTTACAGCTCCTTGAGCATGTCCTTGATACGGCTGCGGGTCTCGGGCGGGCCGAGGTCCGTGGCCCGCAGATGGTCGAAGACCTCGGTGTAGCGCCCCACATCGTCCGATCCCTCGAAGTACACCGAGTTGGTCAGATTCTCCACCCAGACCACGTCCGGGTTGGGCTCGGGGAAACCCATGAGCATGAACGATCCGTACAAGCCGGGATGGAACCCGGCGTCGAACCGTAGAAGCTGCAGGGTGATGTTCGTGCGGGGCTCGACGTCCAGCAGGTGTTCGAGCTGTTCGTTCAGGACGGCCGGCTTGGACTCGATGCGGCGGAAGGCGGCCTCGTCGATGACGGCCCACAGCTTCGGCGCGTCGTCGCGGACCAGCAGGGACTGGCGCTTCATGCGCACGTCCACCAGGTCCTGGATCTGCTTGGCGTCCAGATCGATGCGCATGGCGGTGATGACCTGGCGGGCGTACTCAGGGGTCTGCAGGAGCCCAGGGACCAGTTGCGGCTCGTAGGACCGCAGAGTGGTCGCGCTCTGCTCCAGTTCCAGATAGCCGCCGTACTGGGTGGTGTTGATGACGGCGGAGTACTTGCGCCACCACCACTGTTTCTGGGCCTGATCCGCACGGACCAGGTCCAAGATGTCCTCCCGGACGCCCGGGTCGGTGACGCCGTAGCAGTCGAGCAGGGCCTTCACCAAGACTGGGGTGGTGCCGCGGTCGCCGTTCATGATGCGGCTGAGTGAACCCTGGTGCCGAGTCCCCAAGAGACCACAGGGAAGCCCCCAGGAAGCCCCGGGGGGGAGTCCCACGACCACCGCCGCACCCCTTCCGCCCAGCCCATGCGCGGGCCGGAAGGGGTGCGGCGGTGCCGTTCCGTCAGATGTCCCGAAACTACTCGGCCCCGGTGACAGCTGGGGGTCGGAATTGGTTCGGCCTGGCTGGACTACTGTCTGGAGATCATCGCCTACGCGAGTGACGTGGGCTGCGGCTGCCAGATGAGGAGTGCCCGATGCCGGAGCTGATAGATCACCTTGAATCCCGGCCAGTACTCCAGCAGGATTTCGGTGTCTGACCTGCGGGTTTCGCCGGGTGGCGGGAGTGTAGCGGGACTCCGAACGTGCAGGGGCGGTCTCACGGAGACTGCCCCTCGAATGTGCGACACCGCCGCAGGTAGTGACAGCGGCGGGCGACTGCTTGGCGTCGTCGGCGCCAGTTCGACCAGCTCAGCGCGTGGTGTCGACCTCGGTGTCCGCGCAGGTGTGAGGGCCGGGGACGACAAGCTGCCAGGAGTCGCCGAACCTCCGCTACTGTGAGCTCGATGGCCCCGGCTGCCTCATCGGTTCCGCCCCCTTTTCCCCGGCCTGGTGTGCCGTGACGGCCAGGAAGGCGTGCGCGAGCATGGCCAGGGTGACGTGCCGATACCAGCCCACGTAGCGGCGGACCTCGTACTGGTCCAGGCCGCACTCGTTCTTCGCGGTCTGGAAGCACTCCTCGCGACAAGACACCCGACAGCTACATGGCGGGACTTCAGCTTCGCGCATCAGTCATCTGGATCCGCAGCCTCCGCCCCGCCACGTGAATGTAACTCCAGACACACCCTAGCCCTCGCAGGTCAGGTCCTTCGCGGGCAGTCGGCCCGTGGTCAGGTATCGCGTAACGCCGGCGTCCGCACAGGACGGGCCGGCCACCACCACGCCGTGGCCCTCACCGTCGGCCACCGTGATCATCCGCGCACCGTGCAGCGCCCGCCGCATGCCCTGCGCCATGGCCAGCGTCGCCTGCGGGTCCCACTGGTTCTGCACGATCAGCGCGTTGACGTCGTTGCTCACCACGGTGGCCGGCTCGCTTCCCGCCGACTTCCAGAACGCGCACGGCTGAATGTTGGCGCCCAGGTCGCCGGCCAGCGGGTACTTGGCGCGGTCTCGGATCGCGTCCCGGCGGTACTGCCCGGGGTCGCGCGGCCAGCTGCGGGTGTCGCCGCAGAAGACGGCCCACGTTCCGGCGGTCTGGTTGTCCGCCGGAACGTCCGCACCGAACGCCCCTGCTTCGGCGGACCGGACCGGGGCGGAGTCGGGCACCGCCGACGCGGTCGGCACAGGCGGTCCGCCCTCGGCCGCGGCCTTCAACGCGACGATCCACGGGGTGACGGTCTCGACGTGGACGAACGCGTTGTACGCGGAACGGATGGCACCGCCGCTGAGCGCCCCGCCCTCCGTCGGGACGGGCGTGCGGTCGGCACGGGCGATGAGCTCCCAGTACGTCTTGCGGACCTCCGCCGGAGTCGCGCCCAGCCCGTACGTGGCGTTGCGCGCGGCGGCCCACTCGGTCCACCGGGTGAAGGCGAGTTCGGCCCCTGCCGGCCATCCCCGGAACATCCCTCGCCACGCGAGCGCCGGATCGAGCGCGCTGTCGAGCACGAACCGGTCCGAGCGCTGGGGGAACATCTGCGTGTAGACGGCGCCCAGGTACGTGCCGTACGAGTACCCGAAGTAGGAGATCTTCTTCTCTCCCAGTGCCGCCCGGACGACGTCCATGTCCCGTGCCGTGTTGCGGGTGGTGATGTGCGGCAGCACGTCCCCCGCCTTGGCCTGGCATTTTTCGGCCACCGTCCGGGCCCGGGCCACGTCCTTCGCGAACGTCCTTGCGGTGTAGGGGTGCTGGAAGGACTGTTCGTCGCCCGTAAGGTCGCAGCCGATCGGCGAGCTCTGCCCGACCCCGCGCGGGTCGAAGCCGACCAGGTCGAACCGCTCTCGTACCTCCGCCGACAGCAGCGGCTCCATCTCCGCGGGCATGGTCAGCCCCTGAACGCCCGGGCCCCCGGGGTTCATCAGCAGCACGCCGTGCCGCTCCTTCGCGCTGCCCGCCTTGATCCGCGATATCGCGAGGTCGATCTTCCGGCCCCCGGGGGCGCTGTAGTCCAGCGGCACCTTGACCTTCGCGCACTCCAGGGCCGCCGGCTGGCCCGTGTCGCAGCGTTCCCAACGGAGTTGCTGCTGCGCGTACTGCTGGAGCGGATCCCCTGCCGCAAACGCCGTCACGGGGGTGAGCGCTGCCATCACGGTCGTCACCGCGCCGACCGTCAGCACGGAGATCGTTCGGGCGCCTCGTAGAGCCATGCCAGTCCTCTGTACAGAATCAGTGTCTCGGATTGCCTCCAGTCTCCGTTCGCTCCCACTCGTGCCCGTACGGCGCGGGGATGGGCTCATGTTCCAACTTGTGGAGTAGGACGGTGCGCCGCCGTCCTACTGGAGTCCTGCTCCTTGTCGTTCGTCTCTCGGGGTAGGTCGCCGATCGACCACCTGTCGGCAGTCACGCCGTGGACACCCCGGCCCGCAGCGCGGTGACGGCACGGGCGGCCGCAGCGCCGACGACGCGGCCGAGCGCCGTGTCGTCGGCGTCCGGGCGGGAGCGGGTGAACACGGTTGCCGCGTTCCGGCATCCGCCGCGGTGGGTGACGACGCCGACCTCGTTGCGCACCACGCCGACCGGGCTGCCGCCGGGCTTGTCGGATCAGTGAGCGGATCCACCGACCCCTAGGGGTTAGGGGAGGGATACCCGGTGTCGCGCGGCGAGCGAGATCCGGAAGAGAGGACCTGGACCAGCCAGCAGGATTTCGATGTCTGGCCTGCGGGTTTCACCGGGTGGCGGGAGTGTAGCGGGACTCCGAACGTGCAGGGGCGGTCTCACGGAGACTGCCCCTCGAATGTGCGACACCGCCGCAGGTAGTGACCGCGGCGGGGCAGCCTCCCAAGGTGATCACCAAGCACGCCACCGCGCAGTGGGACCTCGAACTGGACGATCTCTTCCTGGCCATCGGCCACCGCTTCGGCCGAAAGCTGCCTTCGTCAGATCGGGAACGGACGAGTGCGCCCTACGCTCTATCGATATGTCGCGTGCTTCTTCGCACGTCGGCCCGAGTTGGGGCTGTTTTCCCGCGCACCATCGGTAGGGACGCCACAGGGTATGGCCCCTGTCCACAGCACATCCGCCATGAAGGGACAGATCCGTGGACCTCGACGACTTGAAGCAGCAGGCGATCCGCATCCACGACCTCTATGACGAACTGAACCGCCGTGAGCGCGGCCGAGTCTGGACACGCAGTGAGTTCATGCTGGGGTTTGTCGGAGACGTGGGTGACCTCGCAAAACTTGTCATGGCGGAGGAAGGCGCGAGAGAGATCCCGGGCGGCCGGCCTGCCCTGGAGCATGAACTCGCCGACTGTCTCTGGTCGGTACTCATCCTGGCTCACCGCTACGACGTCGATCTCAAACGTGCCTTCCAGCGCACCATGGCCGAACTCGACGAAAGGATCAGCGCCCGGCTCTCAACGGATGACAGCCCGGTCGCATAGTCGCGGTACTCCGCTATCGCTCCCGTGGCAGGTTCGGTCACAAGCTGTGTTCGACAACTGAGGCACGAGCAGCATCTTCTTGTCCGGTGCCCGGCCGAGGAGAGCCCCGCGACCACCTGAGTCGGCGCTGCGATCCCAGTAAAAAAAGCTACCGCTCAGTAATCGGTGTACGGTGCATCGCATGGCACAGGCAGCAGAGCAGTCGGCACAGACCGGACCGGCGACCGTCGGGAACAGCGAGTTCGACCGTGACGCCGCCGTCACCCTTCGCGAAGAGGGCGTCTACGACGCCGAACTCTCCGCCGGATGGACCATCATCCATGCCGTCAACGGCGGATACCTGCTGGCCATGCTGGGCCGCGCGCTCGGCCGGGCCCTGCCGCACCCGGACCCCTTCTCCGTCTCGGCGCACTACCTCACCGCGTCCGTGCCCGGCCCGGCGGTGATCCGGACCCAGACCGTCCGCACCGGCCGCACCCTCTCCACCGGCCAGGCCTCCCTCTTCCAGTTCGCGGAGGACTGGCACCGAGGTCGAGCGCATGCGGGTCATCGCCACCTACGGCGACCTGGACGGCCTGTCCGACGAGGTCCGTACGTCGGCGAAGCCGCCGGCCATCCCGCCGATGGAGCACTGCTTCGGCCCGAGCGACGGCCCGGCCCCGATCCCCGGCAGCTCGGCCATCACCGAGCGGCTCGACATCAAGCTCGACCCGGCGACGGTCGGCTGGGCCGTCGGTGCCCCCTCCGGCAAGGGTGAGATGCGCGGCTGGTTCGGTCTCGCGGACGGCCGCGACGCCGACCCGCTCTCGCTCCTGCTCACCGTCGACACACTGCCGCCCACCTCGTTCGAGCTGGGCCTGAAGGGCTGGACGCCGACCATCGAGCTCACCACCCACATCCGCTGCCGCCCCGCCCCGGGCCCGCTGCGCGTCTCCATCACCACCCGCAACCTCGCGGGCGGCTTCCTGGAGGAGGACGCGGACGTCTGGGACAGCGCGGACCGCCTGGTGGCCCAGTCCCGCCAGCTGGCACGCGCACCGCGCTCCTGACGGCCGGCGGCGGGGAAGGGGCAGTGGCCGGGAGAAGCTGGTGAGGTGAGATCCGGCCGGCTGCTCTCGATCCTCCTGCTGCTCCAGACCCGCGGCCTGGTGCCCGCCACCGAGCTCGCCGAGCGCCCCGAAGTCTCCGTACGCACCATCTACCGGGACATCGAAACGCTCTCCGTCTTTGGTGTCCCGGTCCACGCCGAGGGGGGCGGCACGGCGGCATCGCGCCGCTGCCGGGATTCTGGACCGATGTCCCCGGGCTCGCCGCCGACGAGGCGCGCGCCCTCTTCGTCCTCGCCGCCGAGGGCCCATTCTTTTCGCTCCGCACTTCTGGGAGTCGCTGGCGTCATATGCCGGTGAATGACATATGGTTCTCGCATGACTGATCGTGCGATGCAGGAACCGACTCTGCTCCTCCTCACCGCGCTTGCGGACGAGCCGCGCCACGGCTACGCGATCGCGCGCGAGGTGGAGGCGATCTCGGGCGGGCGGGTCAAGATGCGGACCGGCACGCTGTACGGCGCGCTGGAGCGCTTGTTGCAGCAGGGTCTGATCCAGGTTCACAAGGAAGAGGTCGTGGACAGCAGGCTGCGGCGCACCTACACCTTGACCACCCCCGGACGCGAGGCCCTGGCCACCGAAGCCGAACGGATCGCGGCCACCGCGCGCGAGGCCACTCGGCGCCTCGGCGTCATCGGCAAGGCGGCCACCACGTGAACCCCGTACTGCTGCGCCTGTATCCGGCGGGCTTCCGTCGCGCGTTCGGCAGCGAGATAGCCGAGGCCTACCAGGAGGCGACCGAGGGGGCGAGCCTCCGCGCCCGCCTCCGCGAAGCCGCCGATGTCGCCTTGCACGCCCTGCGGCTGCGTCTCGGCATCGGCTCCGCGTGCCCGGGTGGCCGGCTCTTCGCCAGTGCCGCCCCGTTCGGCCTGGCCGCGACGGCCGCGTACGCGGCCTTCAACCTCATCGGCAACGCCGGCGACTGGTACGTCATGCGCATCGCCGGGACCGACGGCAGCGCGGGCCCGCTCCTGACCCTGATGAACGGCTGCTACCTGCTGACCCTGATCGGTGCGGTCGTCGCCTTGGCCGGACGCCACCTCCCCGGCGTGCTGTGCGCGGTCGCCGGGACCATGGGCTCCTCGGCCAGTTTCCTCTACCCGGACTGGCTCATGCCGACCGACCTGCGGTGGGAGTTCGTCGCTTTCCTCCTCCCGCCGATCCTGATCGCCGCCCTCCCGCTCGCCTGCCCGCCCGACCTGCGCCCGGCCCGCCGGGTGCGCAGCGGGGTGGGGGTGTTCGCCGTGGCGGTGTGGGCGGTGCTGTTGGTTGCCGCCCTGGTCGTGATCGACCCGCTCGGGATCGGGCCCGTCCTGCCCTGGCGGTTGGGCGTCCCGCTCGCCGCGGCCCTCGTCCTGGCGGGCCGCCAGGCCTTCGCCGGGATCCGCAGCACCACCGGGCTCGCCTTCGCCGCGACACCGTTCCTCGTCACGCTGTACTTCTCGGGCTGGGTGAGCACCGAAGGAATCCTGACGGCCACCGTCGCCGTCGCCGTGGCCGTGGCCGTGGCCCTGCGCATGCGCTGGGGGAACGGCTCCGACACCGCCAACCCGGCCTGACCTGACCGCAGGCGAGCCGGTGAGATCAAGGGGGAGAGCGGACCGTTCCGGTCGGCCTCGATAGCACTCCCGCTTCCGGCTTCCCGCTTCCCTCGGCGATCCGGCGTCCGGCCGCGGGTGCACGGCCGGACGCGTGACGGCCCGAGTGACCTCCCCCCGACGGCTCCTGCCCGCCTCATGGCGACCGAGCCGACGACGCGCCCCGGACCTCGCGTCCAGCGCCGCCCGCGACGTCCCGGAACACCCCATCATGTCCCCGCCCAGCCACCGGCGTCGCCGGTGGCCAGGAGCGGCATGCCCTCCTCCTTCCCTCAAGGGCGGCCTTGAGCACCGGCCGCCGCGCAACAGGAGATTCCATGTCCGAGTCCGCACTCCGCGAAGCCGCCCGCAACCTGCTCCGGCCCGCCCGGACAACGCCGGCCCGACCATCGGGTGCCTCCACCAAGGGCGGTCGCCTGGCCGCGATCGACGCGCTGCGGCTCCTTGCGGCCGTCGCCGTGGCGGCCTACCACTACGTCGGCACCCCGACCCCCCGCTTCTGGGGCGAGAACCACGACCTGCCGCAGGCGGCACCGCTGCTCCACGCCGTCAGCGGCTACGGCTGGCTCGGGGTGGAAGCGTTCTTCCTGATCAGCGGCTTCGTCATCTGCATGAGCTGCTGGGGACGCACCCCCGCACAGTTCGCGGTCTCCCGCATCGCCCGGCTCTTCCCGCTGTACTGGGCGGTCGTGCTGATCGTCGTGGTCATGGGTACCGTCGCGGCGCTCGTCGGCCAGCGTTGGGGGGCGCCCACGGACCTGCGCACCACCCTCGGCAACCTGACGATGATCCCCGGGCCGCTGGGCGTGGACTTCACCGCCGGCGTCGCCTGGACCCTCTGGGTGGAAGCCCGCTTCTACCTGCTCATGGCGGTTCTGCTGCTGATCGGCCTGACCTACCTGCGCGTCGTGGCCTTCGGATTCCTCTGGCTGGTTCTGGCGTCCATCGGCCGCGAACTGAACTCCACCGTCCTGGACGAGCTCCTGCTGAGCCAGTACGCCGGACTCTTCGTGACCGGCATCGCCTGCTACCTGATGCACCGCTTCGGCCCGAACCTGCTCCTGTGGCTCCTCACCGGCTTCGCGTGGTGCTACACCCTGACCGTCCTCGACGACCGCGTGGCCACGCACCCCACTTCCGACTGGGGTGCCAGCGCCGCCGTGCTCACCGGCTTCCTCGTACTGCTCGCCGTGGCCGGCCTCAGCCGGCTGCGCCACCTCCAATGGCGGACCTTCGTCTACGCCGGAGCCCTGACCTACCCCTTCTATCTGGTCCACCAGAGCGTCGGCATACCCGTCGCCCGCGGCGTCCTCGAGGCCGCCCCGGCGCTCGGTCTTCTCCCCGCGATCGCCCTCGGCCTCCTCTTCTCCCTCCTGCTGGCCGCCACCCTGAACCGCCAGGTCGACCGCAGGCTCGGCCCGCTCCTGCGCCGCCACCTCACCGCGGCCCTCGACCCCGACCCCGCGGAGCTCCGGCCCCGTGGGCAATGGGGCGCGGCGCCCCGGGCATTGGCGCCCGCGAAGGCCGGCCCGGCAGGCGATTGACACCGCACCGACGGGCGGGGTTCCACCTCCGGTCGGGGCCGTGCCTGCCCGGGGCTCGCGCTCGGCGTCGCCAGCCCGCCCGGCCACCGGCTCCGGCACCATCTCCTGGAACTTCGCAGGCTGACCGGGTGCCGCAACCGGTGCGCGGGGCCGGGCCGCGATGCGCCCGCCGTACGCCCCGTTACCTAATGAGGGATGAAGCCGGTGGACTGCTACCCGTTACCCGGTCCAGGAGACCTCGAAAAAGATCGCGGCCATCGGCTTCTCCTCGGTGGCGATCAGCCGGCATCCGGTGAGCCATACGCACCCCCCGGAGCCCTTGAGCACTCGGTCAAGATTTGGCCCCGGGTGCTGGCCGATTGCTACCGAGGGCCCGCGGTCGCGAGGCGGGTGTCAGGGCCAACTCTCCCTGCAGGCCATCCTTCTTGACCGTAACCAATCAGATGATCAGACCGTTGATGTTCGTGGTCCGAGCCCTCTGCCGGGTGAACCTCTCGCTTCGCCGGGACGCCTTCGAGCTCCTGCACAGACCGAGGCCCCTGCGGTCAGCTGGGGTCACGAACGACCAATCGGATGACGGGCCCAGAGCCCTTCCATTAGGGAGTCGCGTGCCTCCGCGCCGGTCTTGACCAGCGGATATGCACATCGGACAGAAGGACGTGAGAGACACACATGAAGGTGTTCTGCGGGATCGACTGGGCCAGCGACCACCACGACGTCGCCCTGGTCGACGGCGACGGCAAGCTCCTCGGACGGGCCCGGATCGGCGACGACGCAGCCGGCCTGCAGCAGCTGCTCGACCTCCTGGCCGAACACGGCGACAACCCCGGTGAGCAGATACCGGTGGCGATCGAGACCTCCCGCGGCCTGCTGGTCGCCTGTCTCAGGTCCACCGGCCGCCCCGTCTACGCGGTCAACCCGTTGGCGGCCGCCCGCTATCGCGAGCGCCACACAGTCTCGCGCAAGAAGTCCGACCACCTTGACGCGATGGTGCTGGCGAACATCCTGCGCACCGACGCAGACGCGCACCGCGTGCTGCCAGCCGACAGCGAGCTCGCCCAGGCCGTCGCAGTTCTGGCTCGCGCTCAGCAGGACGCCGTCTGGGACCGCACGCAGGCCGGTAACAAGCTCCGTTCCCACCTGCGTAAGTTCTTCCCCGGCTACCTCGCCGCCGTCCAGCCGGTCACCGGCGGCTTGAACGCGCCGCTGGCCCGGACCCTGCTGGCTGCCGCACCGACTCCCGGGCAGGTCACGCCGCGCCCGCACGACGTCTCGCGCCATGAGCTCGGCAACGGTTCGGTGATGCATGTGACGCCCCCTTCGGGGTGTGACGGTCAGAAGTGGTCATATGTCGAGCGGATCAGGAACCAGACGCTCACGATCGAGCCGGCCGGACCCGCCTTTCGGGACAAGTGGACCCAAAAACGGACCACTCGACCCGACGGCAACGGCACGCTGTGCGTGGCAGTTTCGAGTACAGCAACATAATGAGGAGGCAGTGACGATCATGCGAGCTCACCTCGGCGATCACCTTGTTGTCGAAAGTGCCCAGTCGTCCGCCCGCCACAACGGGCGGGCGCGGTCAGCCGGTTGGCCACCAGCGTCTCGATGACCTGGCCAGGAGATCGAGGACGTCCTCAGCCCACCGGACAGGAGGCCGCATACAGGGTCGCCTGCGGGCGTCAGCGAAACGTGAGCGAGACGTTATCGGCCCGGCATAGGATCGGGATTGTTGTCATTCGTGTACTTACTGTCAGGAAAACCGGATATATGAAGAACCTCAGAGCTGCCGTCGTCACGATCGCCGCCGCCGCGAGTCTCGCCGTGGTCGTCCCGTCAACCGCTCAGGCCGCGGCCGACTGCAAGAGCGGCGGCCAGGCCTACATCTGCGAGTACGGCATCACCACCCAGAAGCTGCCGAACGGGACCAAAGAGGTCTTCGCGGTGGCTCCCGACCACTCCGTGGCGACCCGGTGGACCGACTCCGATGGCGACTGGAGCCACTGGGAGTCGTTGGGTGGCTATGCGAAGAGCAAGGTCGTGACCTCCCACTATCCGACGTCGCCGCCCGGGTATTTCTCCATCCACGCATTGGGCGCGGACGACTTCTATTGGTTCCGTGAGCGCGACACCAACGGGAACTGGAGCGCGTGGGCCCGCAACCGGGACCCGCAGTAGCCAACCCCCGATCGCGCGCCCCCGCGAAACGCCGTCATCGCGGCCTGCGGGGGCGCTGCGTTGGTTCGGACCCGGCCGGTCACCACGCCGCGTCCTGCCTACTTGAACCCTCTCGAACGGGAGGACAGGTTGGCTCCACGACATGGACAGCACCGCCGGTCGAACGCACGCAGCAGCTGAGCGGTCTGGGCACCGTGACTGAGCGTCAGATGATGGAGGGTGATGCTGCGCAGCATCCGCAGCGTGGACGCCAGGGCCGGGTCGGCGGTGATGATCAGGCCGCCCTCGATCGACCGTATGTTCTTCGTCGGGGTAGAAGCTGAAGCAGCGCGCCGTCCCAAAGGTGCTGGCCGGGCGGCTGGCGAGGGTCTGGGCAGCGTCCTCCACCAGAGCAAGGTGGTACTGCTGGGCGAGCGCGGTGAGCTCATCCAGCGCGACAGGGTGTCCGAAGAAATGGACTGGTGTCACTGCGGTGGTGCGCGGGTGATCGCGGCCCGCACGGCATCGGGGGCCAGGCAGAAGGTTTCGGGGCGACGTCGGCGAAGACAGGGGCAGCGCCGGTAAAGCGGGCAGTGGCGAACTCGACGTTGTTGACCGCGGCCCAGTCGCCGACGAGAGTTTCCTTCTTCGTGGCCGCCGGAAGTGCAAGCCCGAATCATCGACGGGGCATGGCAGACGGCCGCAGGCGGCGATCTGAGCTTCCCGGAGGCACTGGGGAAGCGACCGCTCGGGTCGGGCCTCATTCGAACGCTGCCTCGCCGGCTGTGCGCGGCCGGTCCAGGCGAACAGAGTCTGATCCACGGGCAGTTCAACGGAGGGGAGACGGGTCCGGCGGACACGGTGGGAATGACGTTCCGCTCGGCCCGGACCAGGTCGCGGTGAGCATCCGCCAACGCCGCGCCGGTGTGTCGAGGAGACCGCCGTCGCGCCCGTCGGCCGGGAGAGGGTGGCGCTCGCCGCGGGCGTGGAGGCGCGGCCGGTGATCACCCAGGGCTGGCACGTATATTTCGTAGCTCGATATATGCTCGGCGCATGACACGACAGAATCCGTCCTTGACGGAACCGCAGTACTTCATCCTTGCTGCGCTCATGGACGGACCGTTGCACGGCTACGGCATCATCAAGGCTGCCGAGCAAGCCACCGACGGGCGGCTCCGGATCGCTGCCGGCACTCTCTATGGCGCGCTGGAGCGGTTGGAGCGGGCCGGGCTGGTGGCCGCCGGCGACGAGGAGATCGTGGACGGGCGGGCGCGGCGCTACTACCGGCTCACGGAGGGCGGCACCGAGGCACTCGGCCGGGAGGCGCTGCGGATGCAGCAGGCGGCGGCTGTCGTCCTCGGGCGCCCGCGAGATGCCAGGGTGGCCCCGGCATGAACCGTCTGCTGCTCGCGGCCTACCCCGAGTCCTACCGCTCCCGGCAGGGGAAGGAGTTGCTGGCCTGCCTGTCCGAGGCGTATCCCGGCCGTTCCTGGCCCCCGCCGCGAGAGGTCCTCGCCGTGGCGCGTGCCGGGGCGCAGGCCCGCGCCCGTGCCGTCGTCGACGACACGGCCCGGCCGTGGTGGCTGGACGGCATCCATCTGACCGCTCTCGTCCTCGCCGCGCTGGCGCTGGTGCCGTACCTGCAGGACGTGTGGCACTGGGCACTGCACATCGATCCCGGCCGGCATGCCATCGCCTTCCACTTCTCCGGCTGGTACCCGTGGGCGCAAGGTCCCGGCACGCGGACACGGCTCCTGCCCTACGGGCTGCTTCCGCTGGTCTGCTTGATCGCCCTGCTGCGTGGCAAGCCGTGGATCGCCCTGCCGGCCGCAGCAGCGATGATCTACGCCGGTGCCACGTTCAACACCAATACGCTCTTCGGCGACGAGGGCAAGGTCGGCCTGGGCTACTACGGGCTGGGCGCCCCGATAACGGCCCATGACCTGGTGCTGTCCGGGGCGCTGTGCACCGCATGCGCCGTGTTGGCGGCCTGCCGTCCCGCCCGGCTGCGACGCCACTCGTACCGCTGGCTGGTCCCCGTCGTACTCGCCATGTTCGTGGCCGGGTCCCTGCACATCATCTCCATCAGTCCGGCCTTCCAACGCGGCCTGTTCGCCCTCGAAGTCGCTGCGCTGATCGCCGCGTGGGCGGCGACGGCCGCCACCGGCGACCACCGGTGGCTGATCCCCGTCGTGGCGTTCGCGTTCATCCGCACACAGGCGATCGTCATCCAGCCGAACTGGTTCATGCAGTCCCTGCCGGACCTGGTCGTCCTCCTCCTCCTCATCGCTCCCCTCCCGGTCCTGGTGATCGCCGCCCAGCGCCAGCAAAGCCGGGCGCTCCTCGAACAGGAGCAGATCCCCGGCGGGCCGGCCGGACCTGCCGGCCCACCTCGCGTCCGAAGCGGCGCGTGACCGCACTGCTCCCACACGAAAAACAGAGAAAACGATGACTCAGCAAGATCCCTCGACCCTGCCCGTGCCCCGGCCCGACGGCCCCGGCCAGGCCTCAGAAACCCCGGCCAGCCCCAGCCCCTCGCGGACGACGCGGCCGTGGACCCCAGCCCTGCTGTATTTCCTGGGATTCCTGACGGTCTACCTGCTCGCTGTCTGCACTCCGGTCGGGCAACGGGCGGAGAACGCCCTGTTCTATCTCGGTGCAGGCGACATGAGGAACGCATGGATCTATCCCTGGTCGGGAGCGGCTTACGGCTCGACGCCCCTGCCACCGCTGGAATTGAGCCACATCAGCACCCTGATCGTGGGTTTGGGCGTCATCGCGGTCGTGACCCTGGTGCGCAGGTGCTGGTGGCAGGGGTGTGCGGCGGCCGGGGTCGTCGTGGTCACGATCGGGGGCAAGGAGGTGCTGCGGGCGGTCCTGCCCCGCCCAGACCTGGTAAACGCAAGCGAAATGCTCACCGAGGGGAGCTTCCCCAGCGGGCACGCGGTCATCCCCGCCGCGCTGACCCTCGGCGTCATCCTCGTCGCGTCCCCCCGCATCCGCCCCTACGTCATCACGGTCGGCGTGCTGTGGCACGCCTGCATCGCCGCCGCCGTCCAGGCCCTCGGTCACCACCGGCCCAGTGACGTGCTGGGGTCAACACTGCTGGCCTGCGCCTGCTACAGCCTCGTGACCTGGCTGCTGCCCACCGCCGCCGCACCAGACATCACGCACAGCCCCCGCCCGCTGCCGCCCGTCGCCCTGGCACTGTCCGCGGCCGTCGCGCTCGCCGCCGGCGCACGGAGCGACACCCTCGTGGGCTCATTGGTCGACGCAGCCGCGGCCTTCGTGTGCGCAGCCCTGCTCTGGTACATCGCAACAAAGGATCCCGCACACGCACCAAAGGCAACGAACCGATGACCCGGCTGCCCGATTTCCGCCTGGAAACCTACTTCTCCCAATGGGAGTTCACCGCCCGCCACCACATGACCGCCTCCGACGTCCAGACCATGACCCTCGGCGAGCTGCTCGCCCTGGCCGACGACCAGGACCGCGCCGCCTTCGACAGCCTCTCCCTGGGCTACACCGAGACCTTCGGCGACCCGGCGCTGCGCGAGGCGATCGCCGGGATGTACGAGCGGGCGGACGCGGCCGACGTGCTCTGCTTCGCGGGCGCCGAGGAGGCGCTGTACCTGGCGATGAACGTCCTGCTGGACTCCGGGGACCACGCGGTGGTGGTGACCCCGAACTACCAGGCGGCCGAGACCGTTCCGCTGGCGCTGTGCGAGGTGACCGGCGTCGCCCTCGACCCCGACCGCGACTGGGCCCTGGACCTCGATGCGGTGCAGGCGGCCATCCGGCCGAACACCCGGGTGGTGTCGGTGAACTTCCCCAACAACCCCACCGGCAAGGTCATCAGCGCCGCCGACTTCACCGCGCTGGCCCGGCTGTGCGACGAGCGTGGCATCCACCTGTTCAGCGACGAGGTCTACCGCGGCCTGGAACGCGACCCGGCCCGGGCCCTGCCGCAGGCCGCCGACCTGTCCGAGCGCGCCCTGTCGCTGAACGTCACCTCCAAGTCCCTCGGCCTGCCGGGCCTGCGGATCGGCTGGCTCGCCTGCCGCGACCGGGAGTTGCTGTCCCGGCTGGAGCGGGCCAAGCACTACACCACCATCTGCAACTCCGCCCCCAGCGAGATCCTGGCCCGTATCGCCCTCAAGGCCCGCACCACCCTCCTGGCGCGCAACCGGGCGCTCATCGCGGCCAACCTGCCGCTCTTCGAGGAGTTCTTCGCCGAGTTCGACGACCTCTTCGAGTGGCGGGCCCCGGACGGCGGCTGCGTCGCCTACCCGCGCTACCTCGGCCCCGAAGGCATGGAGGAGTTCTGCACCCGCCTGGTAGAGTAGGTTGGCTTCCTGCTGCTGCCCGCGAGCATCTACCGCTCCGACCTCACCCCCACCCCCACCGACCGCTTCCGCGTCGGCATCGGCCGCGCCCACCCCGAAGCGGGCCTGGCCGCCTTCGCCCAGTGGCTGCGAGCGGGCCGATGACCCCGCCCGTCCTGAGTGCCGACGAGATCACCCGCGTCACCACCCCGGAGCTGGTCTTCGCCACCGTCCGCGACGCGTTGATCGCGCACGCCACGTCCCCGGTCCTGCACGCCGATCACGTCCGCCGGGGCGCGCAGGTCACCGGCATCGGCGGCGACATGCCGCACAAGAACGAACTGCCACCGGCGCTCTTCGCCCGCGCGGCCTTGATCGCCACCGACGACCACCAACAGTGCCTGGAACACGGCGACTTCGGCCACGCCGTGCGCGCCGGGTCCACCACCGACAGCGGCGACACCCCCGTCGGCCGCCTCCTCGAAAGGCCCGTCGAGCGGCCGGACGGGGCGATCACCGTCGCCGACCTCACCGGCGTCGGCGCCCTCGACGCGGCCCTCGCCTCGGCCGTCCTACGCGAACTGACCCGCTGACGCCTTGACCACCAGGGCGAGCGCGGTGGCGACGGGACCGCGTGAGCGGGCCCTCAGAGCACACGTCGTGGTCCCACCGTTCGTGTCGTGTCATGATCGCGCCTCTACGGCTGACGGGACGGTTGCGGCGGCGCCTTGGGCAGGCGCAGGACGAGGCGGGCGCCGCCCTGGGAGCCGGTGGGGGCTTGGGCGGTGAGGGTGCCACCGTGGGTGGTGGCGATGGAGCGGGCGATGGCCAGGCCGAGTCCGGTGCCGCCGTCCTGGCGGGTGCGGGCGTCGTCGAGGCGGGTGAAGCGGTCGAAGACGCGCTCGCGGTCGTCGGCCGGGATGCCAGGGCCGTCGTCGGTCACTTCCAGGACCACGTCCTGGCCGTCGACGGCCACCCGGACCTGGATGGTGGTGGCCGCGTGGCGGCGGGCGTTCTCCATGAGGTTGGTCAGCAGCCGGGTCAGATGGGCGGCGTTGCCGAGTACGGGTGCGGGGCTGGCGGCGTCGATCTCCACGGGCAGGGTGGCGCCTGGTTGGCGGGCCAGATCGTGGGTGAGGGGGGTGAGGTCGACCTGGCGGTGGTGTGGTGCGTGGTGGGCGTCCAGGCGGGCCAGTAGCAGGAGGTCGCTAACGAGGCCCTGGAGGTGGTCGGTGTCTTCGAGGGCTTCGGCGGCGACCTGGGGCCAGTGCGCGCTGTCGGGGCGGGCGAGGGCGAGTTCGAGGCGGGTGCGCAGGGTGGTGAGCGGGCTGCGCAGCTCGTGGGAGACGTCGCCGGTGAAGGTGCGCAGTCGTGTGACGGCGCGGTCCAGGCGGTCCAGGGTGGCGTTGAGGGTGGTGGCCAGGCGGGAGATTTCGTCCCGTGCGGGCGGGACCGGGAGGCGGCGGTGCAGGTCGTTGGCGGTGATCTCGGCGGCCTCGCGGCGCACCGCTTCGACCGGGGCCAGGGCCCGGCCCACGGTCACCCATGTCAGCAGCGCACCGAGCAGCACGATCAGCAGTACACCGGTCGCCACGAGGACGAGCATGCTGCGCAGGGTGCCCTCGGCGGCGGTGAAGTCGACCGTGCTCTGGACGCTGTAGCGGCCGTCGGCCGAGAACGAGTACACCTTGGTCCCTTCCGGGGCCTTCGGCTCCCGGGACGGTCCAGCGGACGGTCCCGGGGTGATATCCGGCACGGGGACCAGCTTGAATTGGGCTTCGCGTACCTTGAGGCCGTCGACGGAGTACGCGCCGCTGCCGCTCTTCCCTGCGCGGTGCAGTAGCTCCACTGCCATATCGGCTTGCCGCTGCGAGGAGTTGCGGGCCGACTGCCACAGGTCGCCGCGTACGGTGGTGAGCAGGGCGGCTGCCCCCGCGGTCAGCGCGACGGTCAGCACCGTGGCCACGGCGAGGGTCATCCGGCCCCGCACCGTGGAGGGCCATATGCGGCGCGGGGACCAGCGGCGTACGGATGATCCGGGCATCAGACCCTCAGCTTTCGGGGGACAGTCGGTAGCCGGCGCCCCGGATGGTGCGGATGCTCCTGCGCCCGAACGGCGCGTCGATCTTCCGGCGCAGCGCACTGACGTATACCTCCACGATGTTCAAGTCGCCTTCGTAGTACTCGTCCCACACACGCTCGGCGATGTCGGTTTTGGTGATGACCTCGTCGGCCCGCTCCGCCAGACAGGCCAGCACCGCGAACTCCTTCGCGGTCAGCGCCACTTCGACCGGGCCACGCCAGCAGCGCAGTGACACCGGCTCGATGCGCAGATCTCCCACCTGAAGCACCGCCGTCGCGCGGCGTCCGGAACGGCGGATGAGGGCCTTGAGGCGGGCGGTGAGCACGACGAAGGAGAACGGCTTGGACAGGTAGTCGTCCGCCCCCGTCTCCAGACCTTCGGCCACGTCGTACTCGCCGTCCTTGGCGGTGAGCATCAGCACCGGCGTGCTGATGCCCGCTGCGCGCAGCCGGGCGCAGACGGTATAGCCGTTCAGACCCGGCAGCATCACATCCAGCACGATCACGTCGTACGTGCCCGACAGCGCACGCCGCAGCCCCTGGCGCCCATCGGCGACCCAGTCCACCTCGAAGCCCTCGTCGGCCAGCCCCTGGCGCAGCAGAGCCGCCAACCGTGCATCGTCCTCCACCATCAGCATGCGCATGAGGTGCAGCCTGCCTCACCGGCGGCTTGACCGACGCCAACACTGAAGCCGGCTTCAGGATTTCAGCGTGGCCTCAGCGGCCCCCTGCCACGGTTACGTCCATCGCCACCGCGGATCGAGCGGTGACCGGACCGGAAGGACCTCCTGTGCGTCAGCCCAAGACCTTCAAGCGCGCCATGCTCATCGGTGCCACCGCTCTGCTCGGCGTCAGCGTCACCGTCGGCGCCGCGCACGCGGGCACCTCCAACGCCGCCGACACCTCCAAGGCCGCCGACACCTCCAAGTCCGGGGCCTACGCCAAGTACGTCAACCTGAAGACGGGCGAGACCGAGACCCTCCCGGTCGAGGCCGAGAAGGCCGACGGCGCCTCCGCCGACTTCGTCAACAAGGAGACGGGCGCGACCGAGAGCTTCCCCGTCAAGGTCGACAAGAACGGCAACGGGCCGGAGTTCTGCTACGTGCCGGCCAACGGTGACGCCACCGGAGCGACCCTCGTGTCCGACTCTGCCGACAACCCGGGCCTGAAGACCTCCAAGGCGGTCAGCAAGGGCAAGGGCAACGACGACAAGCCGGAGTTCTGCTTCGAGCCCATCGGCAAGCCTGTCGCCAAGAAGTAACCCGGCCCGCCTCAGCGCCACCTGCCCCACAGGGCCGTCCCGTCCGCCAGGCGGGACGGCCCTTCGTGGCTCCGATGCTCTGACCGGCGAACCAGATCGACGACCGCCGCCGCTACGACGGGAGCCGCCACACGGATGCCCGTGCTCAGACCTTGGTGACCACGACGGCAGGTCCGCGCAGCAAGGTGATGTCGTCAGGATCGGAGGTGAGGATCGTGACGGGAGCCGGCGCGGCCCGTGCGATGGCGGCGAGGACGGCGTCGATCGCGTACCTGTGGCCGTGGAGGTGGTGGCCGCGGAGCAGCGCGGCGGCCTGGTCCGCCACGCTCTTCGTGACGTCATGGACGTCGATACGGGACAGCACCCACCGGATGCGGGCCGGATGCACGCACTCGTAATCGGCCTCCAGGGTGGTCATCGCGGTCGTGGCCACCCGTATGCCCTCCTCCAAGGCCGCCTGTACGGGGGTTGTGAGCTGCTGTCGGTTTGGTGAGCTCGAGTGCGTTGTAGTGAGCAGGAGTGGTCCTGGCGGTGGCTTCGCGGAGTGGAACGGAGGTTCTTGGGTCGAATGGGTGACCTTGGCGGCTGCTGCTCGTTGGGCTGGGCAATGGGTATCCAGTCTCGTGGGGAGGGGGTGTTGTGGTGGGTGGTTTACGGGAGTTGGCGGCGCCGTTCGTGGTGTCCGGGCCTTCCGGTGTGGCGGTCCGGGACCGTCTCAAGCACCTCACGCCCCGGGACGAGAAAATTCTGCGCCTGGTCGGAGAGCATCAGGGGCGTCTGGCCGCGCGTGATCTGAAGGCTCGTTGTGCGGATGCTCTGGAGCACGGCGCGCAGGGCTGGGCGTCGCGCAAGCGGGGCCTGACGCCACAGTCGTCGTCGCGGATCGCGGGTGCGATCACCAAGGCCACACACGACCAGTGGGCACTCGCCCGCCGCTGCCAGACCGCCCACATCCAGACACTCGAAGCCGGGATCAGGACGCTGCGGCACCGCTTGTCCCTCCCCATCGGCACGCCCGGGACGAAGCGGGCTCCTGGCGGCTACCGCTCCAAGGGTGAGTGGTTCCACAAGTCCCGCCGCCTCGAAGCCCTGGAAGCCCGCCACACCGTCGCGGTCCGCGACCGGCAGGCCGGACGGGTCCGGGTCGTACGGGGCGGCAAGCGTCTCCTGAACACCCGCCACCACCTCGCCCAGGCCCACCTCACCGAGGAGCAGTGGCGGGAACACTGGGAGGCGGAGCGCTGGTTCCTGGCGGGGGACGGCGAGTCGGGGAAGCGGTTCGGGAACGAGACGATCCGCGTCACCGACACCGGCGAAGTGTCGATCAAGCTCCCCGCCCCGCTGGCCCACCTGGCCAACACGAAGCACGGCCGGTACACCCTCGCCTCCACCGTCGCCTTCGCTCACCGTGGGGTGGAGTGGGCCGACCGGATCGCCGGGAACCGGGCCGTCGCCTACCGCATCCACCTCGATGTGGACCGTGGCCGCTGGTATCTCACCGCGTCCTGGCAACGCCCCACCGTGCAGACGATCCCGCTGGCCACCGCCCGCGCCCAGGGAATGATCGGTGTCGACACCAACGCCGACCACTTCGCCGCCTACCACCTCGATCCCCACGGCAACCCCACCGGCGACCCTCACCGCTTCTTCTACGACCTGTCCGGCAACGCCGCACACCGCGACGCACAGATCCGCCACGCCTTGACCCAACTCCTGCACTGGGCCAAACAGACCGGTGCGGGTGCGATCGCGATCGAGGACCTCGACTTCACCGCCGAGAAGACCCGCGAGAAGCACGGCCGCCGGAAGCGTCCTGGCCCGACAACAGATCGCAGCACCGTCGCAACGGCGCGCATCTGCAGGGATGTCATGGATCCGATCCGCACAGCCACCGCAGCTCCATGATCTACGTAGCCTCACGCCCGCTGCCATCCCGCAAGCCACTTGACGCTACGCAGCGGCCTGGGCTGCCCGAGGTCGGGCGCCCAGGATCTGACCCAGCGCCCGTTCGACCGAGATCAGGATGACCACCCGCTCAGGGTCCGGGGCCGGCGTACGTCCGTATCGCTTTCCGTAATGGGCAACCGCGTCTTCGACCAATGCCTCGTCGGTGCACACCTCCGCCACCCCTTCGAGCGTGGCCCACCGGCCGCCATCAACCTGGCACACGGCCACACGGGCTTCGCCCCCACCCGCGAGAATGTTGGCCACTTTACGGCTCGATTTGCGGGTGATAACTCGGGCCACGCCAGCGGCGGCATCCACCGTCACACCGACCGGTACGACATGCGGTCGCCCATTGGGCCGCAGCGTGGTCAATGTGCACAGGTGGTACTCGCTCCAGAACTCCAAGTAGCTGTCCGACTGGGCGGATATCGCGTTCAACATGACTGAAAGCGTAAACGCCACAGTTGCCCGAACTGCCCCAGAGTGACCGCCACCACACCCCTTCTGATCAGCCACTTTGTCCACTTCATGGTCGTTTGCGAGAGTGTCGCGCCCATCGGAAGTCTCAGGTTGATAACGGAGTCACTCATCGACTCGCAGAGGTTGATCCGTTCACACCAGGCCATAAAGTCGCAGCTCAAAGCCTCGTATAGAATTAAACAAGGCCGATTTAGGCCACTTCGACTGGTCGAAGTGGCCTGCCGCCCACACGAATCGATGGTGTTTTTTAGGCCATGTCTTGTCGGAAGCGTCACGTACTGTCCAAAGAGGTTCCCGGGAGCTCCACCGGGCAGTCCCGCTCGGGGCATCAGTACGCGTTCGCGTACGTGACATCCGAGCAGACGGGAAGCCCCGGACGCCTGGCATCCCGCCCCCTGCAAGGGGGTTTAGTGGGGTGCAGGCGCAGCCGACTGCGGTCGTT
Organism: Streptomyces sp. NPDC015032; assembly: GCF_043080425.1. Lineage (NCBI taxonomy): Bacteria > Bacillati > Actinomycetota > Actinomycetes > Kitasatosporales > Streptomycetaceae > Streptomyces > Streptomyces sp. NPDC015032. The sequence goes on from NZ_JBIBVN010000039.1 coordinate 61,273, forward strand.
TCCGGCGCCGGGAACCGGACGTCATCGACATGGGCGCGGTGTCGCCCGGCTCGGGGGAGCCATCACAGCCGGTTGGAGGAATTACTCAGTGTGGTCGGATAAGAGTGGTCGAGACGCGGCGGAACCCACAGTTCCCGCTCAGGGCGGAACCAACCGTCGACGCCTTGGGCGCTGGCGCACAGCCGCGGCCCGGACGGTGGAGAAGGACCTGCACCGCCTGATTCGGCGCGAGCTGCAAGACCTCGGGGTCGCTCCCCCGCTCGACGTTGACGAACTCTGCCATGCCCTGAGCCGACGGCGCGGGCGTCCTCTGTTCCTGCGCGAAGCTCCTCTGCCCAAGCCCGGCCCCTCGGGCATGTGGGCGGAGTACGACACCTACGACGTGATTCTTTACCAGCAGGAGACAACCCGCCTGCACCAGGAGCACATCATCCTGCACGAGGTCGGGCACATCCTCGTGGCGGAGAACAAGGAGGCCGCCGAGACCTCCTCAGGCGAGGCGGAGGCGGACACGCCGGTTAGCGCCCCTGATGAAGACGCAGCGGCCGTTGACGTGGAGGGTTGGGCGACTCTGATACCGGTCTTCGGTACCGAGTCGATCAAGCGTGTCGCCCAGCGCTGCTCGTACGACGACGGCGAGGAGTGCTCTGTCGAGCTCGTGGCCACGATCATCCTGGAGTGGTCGGCCCTGCTCGCGAGCTCCACTCCTCCGGCTGATGATCCCGCCCTGCGACGGGTCGAGGCAGCTCTTGGTGACCGGCGAGGATGGTTGTAACTCGTGGAACTCCTGCTCCTGGGGCTCCTGGCCGCTCTGGTCTGGAAGCTCTACCAGTGGAAGCGAAGCCCGCATGACGCACCTCTTCGCTCGGTCACTCTCTGCCTGCTCTGTGCTGCGCTCTCGTACCCCATAGCGATGCCCGGCGGCGTGTCCGGCGTCGACACCGTCGCCGGCCATGGGACGGCGAAGCTGATCCAGAACCTACTGCTGCTTCTCGCGGTGTACTTCCTGATGTGCTTCTACCTCTACTCCGCCGCGGACGAGGATGCGGGCCGGCGCAGGGCCCGGAAAGAAGCCGTCGTCGTCGCGGTCGTCGCGGTGGCGATCACCGTGGCTGCCGAGTCTGTACCGCACGAGGTCTTCGCCGGCTCCTTCAGCACCGCCGACATGACGACTCCGCAGATCTCGTTCTTTTACGGCGGCGCTGGCCTCTACCTGATGTACGCGCTCGGCATGGCGTGCCGGTGGACTCGCCGCTATGCCCGAATGTCCCGGCGTCCGCATTCCACCGGGCTCTGGATGGCCGCCGTGGGTCTGGGGGCGATGGCGGTGGCCTGCGCGATCCGCGCCGTCATCGTCGCCGTTCGCGCGGCTGACGTAGAGGTATCCGAGCCGCTGATGGCCGCCGTCGCCTTCCTCCTGGTGGCGTCCATCCTCACGTTCGCGGCGGGCATCACGTACTCCGGAGCCAGAGCCCGGATCTCGTCTCTGCGCCTCTGGCTCCAGCACCGACGCGAACACCGCCGCCTCGCGCCGTTGTGGGAGCTGCTGGCGGAGACGTACCCGGACAACGTGTTGCGACCGGCGTCCCCGGCGGCCCTGGACCGGTGGCGGGCCCGCGGCGTGCACCGGCGCTACCACCGTCGCATCGTGGAGTGCCGCGACGGCTTGGTGGACATCAGCCCGTACCTCCTGGGCGAGGGTGACGACAGCACAGTCCTCAACATCGACTCCGCCGAGCTTGCCGCCCGGCTCCGCCGGGCCTCCGCCCGGATCGAGAAGGGGGTCCCCGCGCCCCGCCGAGCGATTCCGCTCGCGATGGCGCTGGGCAGCGACCGCGAGTCGGATGTGAAACAACTGATTGCGGTATCCGACGAACTGCGCGCAGCCGCATGACCTCGCAAGATCAAGGAGTCACGATGCTGATTACCGGTGGACGAGTGCTCGTCGACTCGGGGACCTACCTGGAAGACGGTGCCGTCCTCATCGAGGGCGAGTCGATTTCTGCCGTCGGGCCGCGCAAGGAGATCGAGGAGCGGGCCGGGGCCGACGTGCCCCGATTCGAGTTCCGCGGAACCGTCCTGCCGGGGCTCATCGACGCTCACGTTCACCTGGCCTTCGATGGCGGGCCTGATCCGGTGTCTACCCTCCAGGGCTCGACGGATGAAGCCCTGTTCGAGGACATGCGGCGTCGCGGCGAGCAGCTCCTGCGCAGCGGCGTCACCACCATCCGCGATCTCGGTGACCGCGGCGGCCTGGCGCTTCGCCTAGCTACCGAGATCAACGATCGGCGTACACCGGGACCGAGGGTCATCTCCGCGGGCACCCCGGCGACCACCGTAGGCGGACACTGCCACTTCCTCGGCGGCGAAGTCTCCGGCGAGACCGAGATCCGCGAGCTCGTACGGCGCAACCTCGCGGCCGGGGCAGGGGTCATCAAGGCGATGGTCACCGGCGGCGGCCTCACGAAGGACGGCCCCAAGAGCCACCAGTCGCAGTTCACGGCGGAGGAACTGGCCGCCCTTGTGGAGGAAGCCCACAAGGCGGGCGTGCCTGTCGCGGCCCATGCGCACGGTGCCGACGGCATCGCCTCAGCCGTAGAGGCGGGCGTCGACACCATCGAGCACTGCACCTGGATGTCGAGCGATGGCCTGGACTTCCGGCCCGACGTGGTTCAGCAGATCATCGCGAAGGGCATCACCGTCTGCCCCGCCGTGAGCCCGCACTGGCAGATGCTCCCGCGTTTCTTCGGCGAGGAGCGCGCCAACGCGATGTTCGATCTGGTGCGGCAGATGGCCGATGCAGGGGTCCGCCTGATCGCGGGGACGGACGCAGGCGTACAGCGCGCCGGCTTCGACGGGCTTGTTCAAGCCCTGTCGTTCTACTCGCACCTGGGTCTGCCGAACGCCACGATCATCGACATGGCGACCTCACAGGCTGCCGCCGCCCTGGGTCTGGGCGACATCACGGGGAAGGTCGCTCCCGGCTACCGCGCGGATCTCCTCCTGGTAGACGGTGACCCGCTCGGTGATCTCTCCGCACTGAGCGGAGTCCAGGCCGTGTTCGCCTCCGGTCTGCGCCACGAGCCGAACGGCACGGGGCAGTAGGAACCTCACACTGGTGCCCTGTTTCCTGACCCTCGCGGGTCCGGGGAACAGGGCACCAGCTAGACGAGTCATTCCGAATGCTGACGGTGCGTTTGGGAACGCGGACAGGGCGTCCAAGATCGATCTGTGACGAATGACCTGGACGCCCTGCTCACCGCACTCTATGTGAAGATCGACGACGAGATCGGAGACACTCGATGGCTTGGCCGCCCGCCCCGGTTGACGGACTCCGAGCTTGTCTGCCTCGCCGTGGCCCAAGCGATGCTTGGTTTCGCCTCGGAGTCCAGGTGGCTGCGGTTCGTCCGCTCGGCTGGGCGCGATGTTCCCGTACGTGCCGAAGCAGCCCGGCTGGAACAAGCGGTTGCGGGCCGCGCTGCCGCTGGTCAAGCGGGTGATACGGCT